>WOUX01000027.1 GCA_009773075.1 bacterium
ACCCGATGGAGTAAAAAAGGGGGTAATTGGAGAGGTTATAAAGAGATTTGAGAATAATGGTCTGAGAGTCGTAGCCATGAAGATGTTATGGATGGATAAGAAAGAGGCGGAGGGATTTTATGATGTGCATAAAGACAAGGGATTTTATGATAGCCTGACTGATTTTATGTCTTCTGGCCCAGCAGTAGTGATGGTACTGGAAGGGGAAAATGCCATAGCTAAGAATCGTCAAATAATGGGTGCCACAAATCCGGCAAATGCAGAGGAAGGAACTATCAGAAAAGCGTTTGCTTCTGGTATAGAGAGGAATATCGTTCACGGTTCGGATTCCCCGGAAACCGCTACCTTCGAAATTGCCTACTTCTTCAATGCCTTAGAGATATTTGATTATTAAGTTTTTCAGGGCAAACTTAATCGACCCGTAAAAAGTCAAAAATGCCAAATGAGATAGATATTAAAAACTTAACAACGGATGATATAGAAAGCCTACTTCTGAATTTAGGTGAGGACAAATATAGAACCGCTCAAATAGTCAGATGGCTTTATCAACGTGCTGCCACTTCATTTGATGATATGACCAACCTTTCGAAAAAACTCAGGGAAAAACTAAGCAAAGCATCTTATATCAGTATATTGAATTCGGTCAAAGAGGTTAATTCAAATGATGGGACTCGAAAGTATCTCTTTAAACTCGAAGATGGCAACTTAATCGAGAGTGTTCTCATACCTGAAGCAGATCGCTTGACTCTATGTATTTCTACCCAGGTTGGTTGTGCCTTGGGGTGCAAGTTTTGTTTAACAGGAAAAGGAGGGTTTATAAGAAACCTCGGGGTGGCAGAGATAATTAATCAAATCTGCTGCATCAAGGACTCTTTACCAAAGAATGAAAGGGTATCTAACCTTGTATTAATGGGGATGGGTGAACCCCTGGCAAATTACAACAGCACATTGAAGGCTCTTCGTATAATTACCGATCCTAACGGACTGCAGTTCTCCTCTCGAAAGGTAACCCTATCCACTGCGGGTTTAGTGCCAGAGATAAAGAGGTTGGGGAAAGATATTCAAGTAAGCCTGGCTGTATCCCTCAATGCTACAGAAGACACTACAAGGAATTATCTGATGCCTATTAACAGGAAATATCCGCTGGAAATGCTGTTAAAGGCTTGCCATGAATTTCCTCTTCCTCCCAGGAAAAAAATTACTTTTGAATATATCTTGATCAAGGGAATAAACGATTCCCTGAGTGATGCAAAACGGTTGATAAAGATCCTCAAAGGTATAAAATGCAAGGTTAACCTAATCCCTTTTAATGAATACCCTGCGTCTGAGTATAAAAGACCTCATAATGATGTAATAAACAGGTTCCAACAGGTTTTGATCGATTCTAATTACACTTCTATCGTCAGAGCCAGCAGAGGCTTTGATATCCTTGCCGCCTGTGGACAACTTGGAAGCAGTTGGCTAAATTCTTAATGCCTTTTTACCTGCCTTTATTATTTTTGCCAACTCCACTGCCCGTCCAGCAAGAGCCCTGGCTCCATTTAATCCCCATTCATCCTTTAATATGCCAAGTTTATCTTTAGGATCAAATTTTCCGGTACCCCCAAGGCTAGACACCCCACCTGCACCAAATAATACCCCAGGGTGATGCACAGTAGCTGGTATCATTTCAAAGCCAAAGAAGAAATAGTCAATGCTAAGCAGGGAGGTCTCTACACCACCGTGCCTCATCCATGCAACTGCTAAAGCTCCCCCTACCTTGTCTTTCAGCTTACCTTCATACACCTTACCAAAGGCAAACACCCTAAGCCTATCCAATACCTTAGCAAGGTGTCCAGAGACCCTAGCCACATATGCAGGAGTGGCTATGAGGAGTACATCGGCGTCAAGGACTTTGGGGAAAATACCCACCATATCATCTTCTATAGCGCAGAATTTTCCCACCTCTTGTTTTCTCAAACACCAGTTGCAATGTACACAGTCCTTGATATCCTTCCCTGCCAGGGTAATCGTTTCTGTCTTAACAGACTCTAAGCCCTCTATAGACTTGATCGCCTCTTTTAAGAAATGCTCTGTGTTCCCACCTTTAACAGGACTCCCACAGATTCCCAACACGTTTATATCCATCCTATTTTCCTCCTTGATTTAAATAGAAAACCCTCCCGATTTGGAGGGATTATCTTCTTAAAGGATAAACCTATTTTCACTTTAAAGCAAGGTGAAATTAGACTAATGTCAATGGCATTTTAAAATGTCTGGTTTGGCAATTCTTCTATCCAAATTCATTTGATTCAAAAAAAGATATTGTATTAAATCCTGGCAACTTTATTTTCGAATTTCATCACCTTCAAAGACATGGGGGGTTGAATTATGAAACACCTTTTGATAAACTCAAAAAAGTTACCGAATTACTGAGCTAGTACATCTTATAAAAATCATAGGAGTAATGATGAACAGAGAAGAGATGCTTGGAAAAATTGCCGATTCTGCTCAAGAGTGGGATTTTATTGTGATTGGCGGAGGCGCCACAGGTTTGGGAATTGCAGTAGAAGCTGCATCACGCGGTTTCAGGGTCGTACTTCTTGAACAAAACGATTTTGCTGCCGGAACTTCTAGTCGGAGCACCAAGCTTATTCATGGCGGGGTTCGCTATTTACAGCAGGGGAATATTTCTCTCGTTTTGGAGGCTTTAAAGGAACGCGGGATATTGAAGCGAAATGCACCGCATCTCGTTCACGATCTTCCGTTCATCGTTCCCACATACGATTGGTGGGAAGGCCCATTTTACGGTATTGGTTTAAAACTATACGATATCCTCGCTGGAAAAGAGGGGTTTGGTTCTTCGAAAATCCTTTCACAGGAGGAAACCGTAAAACGAATACCAACGGTCGAGACTTATGGGTTGCGAGGTGGAGTCATATATTATGACGGACAATTCGATGATTCCCGCCTTGCTGTCAATTTAGCACAAACCGCTTCTGAACAGGGCGGCACACTTATTAACTACATGAAAGTGATAAAATTGCTTAAACAAAATGATCTTATATGTGGCGTCGTAGCTCATGATTTAGAGAACAACCAGGAATATGAATTGAAATCCCGTTCGGTAATTAATGCAACAGGAGTTTTTACTGATTTTATCCGCAAACTGGATGAACCCATGGCACCGCCTATCATACAGCCCAGTCAGGGCACACATATTGTATTGGATAAGTCTTTTCTGCCTGGTGAAACGGCGATTATGGTGCCACACACGGATGATGGTAGAGTGCTTTTTGCTATCCCCTGGCACAATCGGGTAATCGTCGGTACTACTGACACACCGGTGGTAGATTTAACTTTAGAACCCTTGCCTATGAAACAAGAAATTGAATTCCTATTAAAACATGCCGCTCAATATCTCACTAAGGACCCTAATCCGAATGATGTTCTCAGTGTTTTTGCAGGGTTGCGTCCATTGGTGAGTAGCGTTAAAAACCTTGAAACTGCAACCATTGCGCGGGAGCATGTCATATCGATTTCGCGAACAGGATTGGTAACAATTGCCGGCGGGAAATGGACTACTTACCGTAAAATGGCGGAAGAAACCATCGATCAAGCAATTGTTGTTGCTCAACTGGAATATCAACCCTCAGTTAGTAAAACTTTACAAATACACGGCTATCATAATCATGCAGATAGATTCGGAAAGCTGGAAGACTATGGCTCGGATGCAATCGAGATTCAGAATTTGGTAAAAAAGGAACCCAGTTTAGGTGAACCGTTACACAACGATTCGATCATCTGTGCAGAAGTGGTATGGGCGGTAAACAATGAGATGGCTCGAACTGTTGAAGATTTTTTGGCACGCCGCCGCCGTATTCTATTTTTAGATGCACGTGCCAGTCTTGAGACGGCCCCTGCTGTGGCAAAATTGATGGCTACAGAATTGAAAAAAGGAACAAAGTGGCAAAAATCACAAATCGAATCATTTCGAAAGACAGCAAATAACTACTTAATCCATTAGTTCATCCTGAAAAATGAAAAATTTCCTTTGGAGCGATCATGAGCAGGATTATTAAATCGTTTACAGTTGACAGTTCGCAGTTAACCGTGAACCGTGAACAGTGAACAGTTTTTAAAACCTGAAACAGAGAGCGGAAAAGGGAATTTTTCAGTGTGAACTCATTAGTATCTTATGCATGCAGTTAATTAAATCCTTTACTCCAACGGTTGCTATGCCGGTCATGGTATCAGATATGCCATAGGGGATTACCAGCTCGCCATTATGGATGATCGCGCCGCAGGTATAAACGACATTGGGGACATACCCATCCCTATCTCCCTCATGTGGCTCAAGTAAAGGCTCTTCCAGGCGGGCGATGATCTTTGCCGGGTTTTTAAGATCGAGCAACATGGCTCCGATGCAATACTTTCGCATGGGCCCCACGCCGTGGGTGAGGACTATCCAGCCTTCATCCGTTTCCAGGGGTGAGCCGCAGTTGCCGATTTGAAAGAATTCCCAGGGATGTGTTGGCTTCTGGATAATTTCGGACTCGTGCCAGAAATAGATATTGTCTGAGAACATGATATGATTATTTTCACCGTCCTGGCGTGAGAGCATGGCATAGCGACCGTCAATTTTACGCGGAAAAAGGGCTATGCCCTTGTTTTGTACGCATTTGCCGTTGAGGGTTATAACTCTAAATTTGATAAAATCCTTTGTTTCAATAAGCTGCGGAAGAATTCTAACGCTGTTATAGGCCGTATAGGTCGCATAATAGGTAATCTCACCATTGTCATCAATAAATTGCACGAATCTGGCGTCTTCCATGCCCCTGCTTTCGTTTTTCGAAACAGGAAAGATAACCCGTTCGGATATTCGGTGATCGGGTTGGAAATTCACCTCATAATTGGAGTTGGCAAGCCAGTAAAGAACCTTAAAGGTTTCATTTTGGCGCACCTCAGAGAAAACGGTTTTTGCACGAAGCGCTTTAATTTTCTCTATTAATTCATTATAGGTGAAATCCTCGGGCAACTGGCCAAAAATATGAGCGGTTACCTCGTTGCATTCCTCCATTTCGTTGAGCTTCAACTGGAATTCATGCCGGTTGTATACCGGATTTAAATGAACATCCGGCGTTTCAACATATTTGCCGATCGGGTCGAAGTGAAACGTATTGTGTCGGTCAAGGATGCCGCTACGAAATACCATAGAGGAGACATGGCCTTCGCCGGTTGCCCGCAGGCTCATGATAAAGCGCAAGCTGCCTTTGTTCAGATGGCTTTGATCAGGGTGAGGCACGATTGAAGGGTTGAAAAGGGCAGCCGATTCAATGGAGTATTCCATGGTAAAATAGGCCCCGATGAGAGCCCTTTTGGTCTCGCTGAGCACGATATCCCGAGGAACACAATCTTTTACCTCATTCAGGTGACACTCAAAAACGCGTCTGATGTGCTTGTGCCGCTTTGAAAAATCAAGCATTACTTTTTCAAGAAGATTTTCGGCCGTTGTATCAGGCAAGTCCACTATGCGTTGAATGATTTTAGGTATGCGCTGCATGTCCTTAGGAATATGAAGTCGGGTTATAACGCGTGAAGTGTCCCTCAGAATTTTTTTCTTTTTCCTTTTCACTTTTAGCTTTAGATACTTTTTTGCGTCCATATCTCTGTGTCCTTTCTTAATTCCTGCATATCCTGGAAGATTATTTCGATCAGGTTATGAAACTGTATTGCGGATTTCCTGATTTGCAATAAGCTGGTTATGATATATAATAATAAGCTACAGCGGCGGCCGGGAATCGGACAAACAAAGTTGAACCAGGTCATCAATCAATGCCGTACCGGCGCACATAACCGTATCAGCGCCGCCCCAGTATATTTTTACCGTTCCGTCATCTTCAGGAACAGCACCGCATGTAAAAACAACATTGGGCACATAGCCGCTCACCTCCCAGGGATCCTCGGGTTGCAGTATCCACTGATCGGAAACACCGATGATTTTTGCCGGATCACTAAGGTCGTGCAGGGCCGCGCCAAGGCGATACACCGCGCCAGCCATGGTCTTAAATACGCCATGGTAAATATGCAGCCATCCCTTGTCGGTTTTGAAGGGCGGTGCGCCGGGCCCGATTTTCATTTCATCCCAGTGATAGGGAACCGGCTTCATAATCACCCGTGAATCGCCCCAGTGAACCAGGTCCGGGGAATAGGAAATCCAGATCGACCAGGGCGAAATTTCTGAATGGGGCCGGTCAAGACGCGCATACCTGCCACCGAACTTTACGGGAAAAATGACCACGTTGCGAAGGTCGGCCTGGGTTATTAGCGCAATGCGTTCGACTTTTTGAAAACCCAGGGTGCGCGCAAGGGCAATCCGAACGCCGTGACGGGAATACGCGCTGTATGTAAGCAGGTAGTCGTCCTCTACCGGGCATATCCTCAGGTCTTCGATCCCAAACTCCTCATATTCCGCAAAAATGCTGTCCTTTGCAGGTGTGAGAAAGGGTTCGGGACGGACAGTGAAGGAAAAACCATCATCACTGTCTGCCCTGCCAATGATCGAGCGCCCATTGTGCACATGCGACCTGAAAAGCATAATATAGCGGCCGTCATGCTTGACGATGCCGGCATTGTGAACCGTGGCTACAGGGTAAGGGACATCGTCTTTTGTGAGAATGGGGTTTTTTTTATAACGTGTTATGATAGAGCCTTTATTGGTCATAGTATCGTGTTGTGGTTCAAGGATTATGAATATAAGCGGTTAATCCCCCAAAAGCTGGTCCGTTGGTTTAGGTTCTTCCGAAATCATCCTCAAAGCGTTCGATATCATCCTCCCCGAAATAATCGCCGGTTTGCACTTCAATGAAGCGCACATTTTCAGACCCCGGGTTAGCGATTCTGTGCAGGACGCCATTGGGGATGTCTACGGACTGCCCCGGCTTAACAACAACCGTTTTATCATCAAGAGTTATTTGTGCCCTGCCCTCAATGATATACCAGTGTTCGGACCGATGGCGATGCCGTTGCAGGCTCAGACGCTTGTGGGGGAAAACAACGATTTCTTTGCTTTTGTAAGTATCATTATCCGCCAGGATTTTATAATATCCCCAGGGTCGGTGCTCTTCGGGTTTTGTCTTTTCCAGAACCGTTTCATAGACCTGAACATATTCTTCAACCATGCGGTTGACTGTAAAATGCTGTTCAACATGGCTGCGGCAGCATGCTCGGTCAATATCTTTTATATGTGCAACAGCGTCTATTGCCTCATCCACAGTTGTTACAAGAAAACCGTTTCTGCCGTTTTCGATCAGTTCGGGCATGCTCCCCTTGTTAAAGGCGATCACCGGGGTACCGCAGGCCATGGACTCTATAACGGATAGGCCGAAAGGCTCATTGAAGTTTATGGGATGCAGAAGGGCGTATGCCTTTCCAAGCAGATGGTTGCGCTGATCCGGCCCGACGCTGCCCACATAGACCGCATTGTTGCTGTCCAGGTGCGGTTCGACGTACTGGTGATAGTAGGAATCATCCTGGATGATTCCCGCCAATATCAGCTTTTTATTGCATGCCCTGGCAATTTCAATGGCCTCCCGTGCGCCTTTGTCATGGTGGATGCGCCCGAAAAAGAGCAGATAGTCTTCCGGCTCAGGCTGAAAATCAAACTGCTCTACATCAATACCGTGATGGATGGTTTTGATATAGTCAAGATCCGGAGACCGGTCGGCATCGCTGATGGAAACATAGAACACTTTGCCATTGTATTTTTTGTAAACCGGCAGAATCCCGGGCGATGAAAAGCCGTGAATGGTGGTGACAAGCGGGGTGGTGATAAGGCCGGTATAGGTCAAGGGCAAAAAGTCAAAATTGTTATGGATAATGTCAAAATCTTCCGCATGCTCAAAGAGTTCCGAAATGTGCAGGCACTCCCATACTTTTGGCATAATGGAGCGGTCTTCTTCATAACCCCGGCCGCAAACGGCATGCAGTTTGCCGCTTGTTTTTGAATCACCGGTTGCAAAAAGGGTAACATCATAGCCTTGCGATACCAGCCCCTCGGTCAAAAGGGAGACCACACTTTCCCACGGACCGTAGTGTCTAGGCGGTGTACGCCAGGCAATAGGCGAGAGCACTGCAATGCGCATATCTAATCCTTTACCCTAACCAGTTGATTGGGAGACGATGATTGTTTTAAAATCTCGTCGGCATAAAGCTTTTGCAATGTCATCAGCGAAAGCAGCCAGGCAAGGGTCGACTCGGCGCCTTCATTCTGGTTGATACCATCAGCCATCAGACCGTCTCGACAGCCGCCAGTCTTGGGATCATAAAGCGGCATATTCAGGTCGTTGTGTCCGAGAAACCAGTTAAAGCACATGACCGCATTATCGAACCATGTTTTGTCCCGGGTGATGTTAAAGGCTTCGACACAGGCTTCGATCATAGCATTGGCCTCGATGGGCTGCTGGTCGAAACGGGCCTTGGGGCCGCCTTGTTCATACCATCCGTTACTGCCGATGGGCACGGACAGGAGCAGGGCATGGGGCAGCTTGCCGTTATCATAGTTTAAAGAGTTTTCAAGCCAGGGCCAGCTTTCTGTTGCATTGTTCCTGAACTGATTGAAAAGCCTGTTGGCAAGGATTTCGCGCACCCTGCGCACTTCACTGTCGCCTGAAAATTTATCCAGATAGGCATGAATGCCTACCAGGGCAAAGGCGATGGCTCGGGGCGAAAAAAAGCGCTCGACAGCCTTCAGTACTTGGTTAAATAGCGTAGTGCTCATTAGCAACTGTCCGGAATCGTCAAGAAGTGCCACAGCCTTGCCAAGGCTCCAAAGTACCCTGCCGTGAGCATCCTCTGACCCCACCTCTTCAGCCCATTGCCGGGCATAGGTCATAAAATCACGAAACCGTCCTGTTTCCACATTGAAGGCATGCAGTAGGAAGCTGAGATAATGGCTGCTGAGAGAATCAAAGCCTATGCCGGCCGTAGACAGGTGTTTCCTGACCATGTCGGCAACCATCAGCGCTCTCGCATTATCATCAATGCAGTAGCCATGGTCGCGATTGGGGATGGTATAGGTGGCATGCTGAAAAATACCCGTATCATCGGTAAGGATTCTCAGGTGATCAAACTTCATTTCAGGAAGCTCGAAATTTGTTATGGATTTGATATTTTCAACATATAAGTGCCGGGGGCGGGGACACCGGGTACGTTCGAGCTTAACCTCGCTGAAAACCTCAAGATATCTTCGGGATATCTCCTTCCAGATTGCCTCGCGACAGAATGTATATGCCTTTTTGCGTATCGTATGCCGGTTAGTATCGTTGTCCAGAAGGTTGATGATTTGTTCCGCTATGGC
>WOUX01000028.1:0-10461 GCA_009773075.1 bacterium
AGTTTGGATGGACTGGGTTACTCCGTTAAGGGAACGAACAAGTATACCTATGGAGTTTCAACGGCAGATGCAAGTTCTTTTACGGCAATAGCACAAGGACAAACAGGATCCATTACTGGTGACAAATGGAGTATGGACGAGGGTGGTACGCTGACTGATATGGACCCTGCGTCATTTACAAATTAATACCTTTTTTTCTTACTTAAGCGGACAGCAATCCTTTTTATGAGGGAAGCTGTCCGCTTATTTTTTGGTATCTATACCAATGCCATTCCTTATCTTTATCTTTACATTTCTCATTTATCTCAATACAACTGCACCTGGGATTCTTGTACCTGACAGCCCGGAATTTATTGCATCATCTTTCAGTTTTGGAATTGCACACCCATCAGGATACCCTTTTTATCTTCTTTTAGGCAAAGTATTTTCCTACATCCCTATTGGAAATCTGGCATGGCGAATGAACCTTATGTCAGCCCTGTTTGCTTCTCTTGTTATTATCTGCGTCTATATCTTATCTAACAGAGTTATTGAAGTTACTTTACCTGAAAATAAAACGGAAATAATCAATAAGTCTTTTGCCTTTATTGGTGCTCTCGTCCTTGCTTTTTCTCATTCATTTTGGCCTTACGCCGTAAACACAGAGGCTTATTCTACAAGCTCTTTTTTATTATCTGTTGCCATCCTTTTGCTGATCCTATGTGTTTCAACTGAAGAAAAAATCCAGGCAGGTACTGCATTTAGAAGCCAATCCGAGAAAAAAGTAAAACGCTTATATCTATTGTCTCTTTTTGCAGGTCTCCTTTTGGCCTTTCATTCTGTGAATCTAATATATGTGGTATTGTTTGTTGGGTTTGTGGTTGTTAAGACAACATACATGGATAGTAAGAATACATGGATAGTAAGAAAGAAATAAAGACAGAGAATTTGTTGTTAGCCTTATCATTTTTTCTCTTAGGACTCTCTGTGCTTTTTTACCTTCCGATAAGGTCAGTTACCTCCCCTTTTATTAATATCGGCGACTCGAGTAAGTGGGGAGATTTTTTTAAAACAATTACGGGTAAAATCTATATTGGGGAGTTATCTCTATTTTCCATACCCTTCAGGGAAAAAGCGTATAACCTTTTATACTCTGTTAAATCCATAGGGCATCAATTCACCCTTCCTTTGACAGGAATAGGATTGGTAGGTATCTATCTGCTTCTCAAAAAAAAGATTATGGTTTTTTTGATACTCTTATCAGTAGCTCTGGCTAATATTCTCTTCTTTGCAAATTATGATCTGGGGGCGTCCAGAAACGAATCTTTCCCCTCTCAGCTTTTATTACCTTTTTATATTATATTCTCAGTGTTTTTAAGCGTGGGGCTGGCAGGCATTACAAAATGGACAATTTCCCGGGGGAATTTATCCACTGTTATTAAATTCTCATCTTTATCACTGGTTATTATTCTGCTCCTCAGATTCCCATTTTACGAAAACTATAAAATGAGTGATTCCAGTTTAGACCGTTCTTTTTATGAATTCGGCAAAAGGAGGATAGAGACATTTGAACCAAATTCTGTTTTTCTATGTACAAACAGTAAAAATTCTCTGTTCTTCTTGTGGTACTTCAACGTTATTGAAAATAGGAGGCTTGATATTGATTCAATGCTGATTAACCCTTTTGTAAAGACATCCTTAGAGAAAACTCTGAAAGATCCCAAATTTGAAAATGTCTTAAAAGAGTTAAAAGGAAGAGTTTTTAATAATACCATAGAGGTCCGTTCCATGATAATGGATTCACTGTTAAAAAACTACATTACCAGACTTCCTTTTTACATCAATAACCCTGAGGGATATATTAGCGAGGAATATGTAAGAATACCGGAAGGAAACGTGTACAGGGTTCAGAGAGAAGCCCCAGAGACAATCGCAAAGAATCCTGCAATAGAGAAGATGGTTAATGCCGTATACAACGATAAGATTGTGTTAATAGGTTACAATATGGATAGGTCATCCGCTCATATTGGAAATCTCTTGAAGCGATGGATAAGGACTACAAATTCATTGTCCTTATAACAGGCGAAGACGGCAGAATAATAGGAAAAAAGCTCTCTGATCCATTTACCCATAAGCCTGCTTATGGTATATATCCAACAAGCAAATGGAGAAATGGTGAGGTAATAAGAGACAATATGGATATCCTGATCCATCTCGGTTTTTCCCCTGGCATCTTTTATGTAAATTTAGCGGTTGGCGGTGAAAAAAAAGACGAGGAATTATTGCCGATAACATCAGAAGATACTGCAACTGAAGGAAGGTTTGTTCGGACAGCAAAGGTTGAGGTATTACCAGATTATTAGGATAGCTCCAGTAGAATGTCCCTTTAAACAGCGCACTTAAGTGCGCTGTTATCGGTATGAGTTGCTATATGTATATAATCTTTATTGTTTCTTTTTTAATTTACTTATCTACTTTGGCACCAACTATCATCTTCTCTGATGCTCCTGAGCTGGTGTCTACCGGTTTTGGTTTAGGTATTGCCCACCCACCAGGTTATTCCCTATATCTCATCCTATTAAAGTTGTCTTCCTTTATCCCCTTGGGAAGCCTTGCATGGAAAGGAAACATCCTCTCCGCTCTTTTTGGATCTTTGACTGTGGTAGGGGTATATCTGTTGATAAAAGAGGTGCTTGCCATTCTTTATTCTGAGAAGAGGGAGAAACCTGTAGACCCAGAAATAGATGAGCGTAGAGCAAGGATACTCGTTCATTCTTTGGCAACAGCGTCATCTCTCTTATTTGCCTTTTCGAATAATTTTTGGGACTATGCATTAGGCTCTGAGGTATATACCTTGAATTCCTTTATATTCTGTTTGGTGCTATTTTTCATTTTAAGGGAAGCCCGCTTTGCCATGGGTTTCTTTGAATCTTCCAGAGGAGACGAAAAGAGATACAGAAACCTTGTCTTTTTATCCTTTACGGTGGGGGTCTTTATCGCTTTTCACAGTGCGAATCTGATATATGTACCCTTATTTTGTTTCATAGTCCTTTATTTGAACTGGAAATCCATGCCTTTGCAAAGATCTTTAGTTCCCTGTCTCTTCTTTCTTATACTTGCTGTATCGGTTATCCTCTATCTTCCCATCCGCTCAGAGATAGACGGGGTAATAAAGATTGGGGAGGCAGGCAACTGGAAGGGTTTTTACAACACCTTAACAGGCAAAGTGTATGCTACCGGGATCCCTCTTCTTTCTATCTCTTTAAAGGAGAGATTGTTTAACTTCCAGTATGCTTTTACCTCGATACGGTTTGAATACCAGATTTTTTTTATAATCCTTGGGTTGTTTGGCCTTTGGGTGTTATCCAGAAGAGTCCCTCTTTTATCTTTGTTCTTTATCTTGCTCATATTGCTGAATGCATCTCTTTACAGCAACTTTGATCTGGGAGCAAAAGAAAATACCACCTTTCCCTTTCAGCTTTTCTTCAATTACTATATCCTTTTTTCTGTTCTTATAGCTGTTGGGTTAAAAACTATAATAGAGATATTAATCTCTTTTAATCCGCTTAAGTTTTTAAGTCGCACACCCCACTGGTTGCTCTCACTATCCCTAATACCGTTATCCCCTTTGTACCAGAATTATCACATCAATAACGCTAGTGAATACTATTCTTTCCATGACTTTGGGAAAAATGTCCTTGGCTTTCTTGAACAGGGTTCCTCTTTCCTGACTACGAATAAAGAGAATCTCTTGTTTTATTTTCTCTACTTTCAATCCATTGAGGGCAGATGGCCAGATGTCAAGGTCTTGATGATTAATCCTTTTATACGGGCACCTCTGGTAAAGTTGATAAAAAATCCAGAACATAGGAAGGCATTACAGATTCTGAAAAATAAGCATTTCCATAACCAAGGTTTGGGTATTATAGATGCGTTAATTAAAAACCATATTGATAATGGGCCATTTTTTGCTAACATACAAAGGGAATATATAAGCGATGAGTACATAAAGGTTCCAAAGGGCTATATCTTCAAGGTCCAAACTGAAGCAAAAGATTTCATCGTTAAGTATCCAAAAATACTCTATAAAACAAGGGTGTCCTACGATGACAAGTTGGAATTTGTAGGTTATAATATGGACAAAACGATAATATCCAGGGGGGAACCCTTGCAGATCACTTACTTCTGGAGGACACTCAGACAATTAGAGAAAAACCATAAGATAATAGTTATAATAACGGATCGGTCTGGTAGAGTCCTTCGGGAACTGTATAATCATCCCCTCTCCCATTACCCTGTCTATGGCAGCTATCCCACATCTCAATGGAAGGAAAGTGAAATAGTTAAAGACGAGGGCTATTTTATGCCCCACTTTAATATAGTGCCAGGGGATTACTATATTAATATAGGTATATCTGATGGAAAGGAACTCTTGCCCATCATTCAAAACCAGACCACAACTGATGGGAGATTTGCCAGGCTAGAGAAGGTTACAGTTAACCCATAAAGGTAATATTAAGGGGATATACATGTATAAAGATAAAAAGATTGGTGTTGTTGTTCCTGCATATAACGAAGAGTTGATGATCAGGAAGACACTTTTGACCATGCCTGAATTTGTAGACATGATTATCGTTGTGGATGATTCCAGTTTAGACCGAACATCCGAGGTCGTGGAAGAATGTCGAAAAACAGATGGCAGGGTTGTCTTTATTCAGCACGACAAAAACCAGGGGGTTGGGGGAACTATTGTAACAGGCTACAAAAAGGCTATTGAGGAACGGATTGACGTGGCGGCGGTTATGGCCGGCGATGCCCAGATGGACCCTGATGACCTGATCAGAGTAATAGAGCCGGTAGCAAACGGTGAAGTTGATTATACCAAAGGGAATAGACTATTCAGAGGGGAATCCTGGGAATTAATACCTCACTACAGATATATAGGGAATTCGTTTTTATCCCTGTTAACCAAGATCGCATCAGGATACTGGCATATCGCCGACTTTCAATGTGGTTATACAGCGGTCTCTCTTACGGCTTTAAAAAGGATAGGCCTGGACTCGATATATAAAAGATACGGCATGCCTAATGATATGTTGGTCAAATTGAATATACATGATTTCAAAGTAAGGGACATCTCAGTAAAACCGGTTTACAACCAGGGAGAAAAGTCAAACATCAAACTGTGGAAGGTTATCCCAACGATATCCTGGTTATTGACCAAGGGGTTCTTCAGAAGGATGTTTGAGAAGTATATAATCAGAGATTTTCATCCCCTGGTATTTTTCTACCTATTCGGTATCCTGTTCTTTCTAATAGGTTCCGGCTTAGGTATATTTACCCTGATTGTCGACCAACTGAGGCTTTTTGACATAGGATACGGCTGGATGATCATGGGGGGTATGCTCTTTATGTCTGGGATACAACTCATACTCTTTGCCATGTGGTTTGATATGGACAACAACAAAGACCTAAAAGGGTAATAGGATAAATGGAAAAGGGAAAATTGTGCTACATGCCGCACAATTTATATAAGATATTTTTTATTATAGTCATTTTCTGGATATTCTCATGGAGTATTAATGGGATCCAGTTTTCTTATGATTCATGGAGTCATCTATCCATTGGCAGATATATTATTGAGAATCTAACCATACCCGGAACCTTTGTTTTTTCTTACTCCCTTCCCCAGGAAGAATGGGTAAACTATGAATGGCTTTTTCAGGTTATATTCTGTCAGATATTTCGCATTTTCTCCTATAAGGGTGTTCTTGTCTTTGGGGCGTTGCTTATTACGGCAACTTTTCTCCTTATATCTCTCCATCGTTCGTTTAGGGGGAAAACTTCGGGAAGAAAGCTTGAAGATTGGTATGATTTACGGGATTACTTTAACAAAAGGGTTATTATCCCTCTTATAGTTATCATGCTAGCCTTCCTGGTTATTGAACCCAGGTTAACCCTTCGTCCTCATCTCTTTGAATATCTGTTTCTGGCATCATTTCTCCTTATCCTGCTCAGGTACAATACCAGTAAAAAGAGTTTCGCAATACTCCCCCTTACTCAAATCCTCTGGATAAATATCCATGCAAGCGCTATTTTAGGACCATTGATAATTCTAGCCTGTTTAGTAGGGGGGTTGATAGACAATTCTATCAACAAAGAGCAAAAAACCAAGGGGTGGAATGACTTAAAAAAACTGTTTGTACTTTTTATATTGGTTTCATTATCTACACTGATTAACCCTTATACCTATAAGATTTTTTATGTCCCTTATGAATCAATAGCCTTTTATTTAAAGAATCCAGATATTCAACCTCTATTCGTCGAAAGACAGAACATATTTACTGCCAGCTCTTTTAGGGAAATTGTCTCCTGTATGACACTCCTCCTTCTGAGTGGGTATTCCTTTGTCAAACTCAGGAGGAAACAGAGATTTTCGGATTTGCTCATCTATTTCCTTTTTGTCCTATTGCTTTTGCAGGGAAGAAGATTCACAGGAGAGTTTGCTATAGCAAGCTCGATCTTTTTTATCGAAAATATGAGACGATACGAATACAAAAAAACTGTTGAAAAAACTGGGGGGGCATTCCCCAAATCTTCTGCGATAAGCGCTATAAAACTGATCCCCTCTGTCTTATTCTTTTTCCTACTCTTTGTACCGAATATTCACTCAGGATGGAATATGAAAAGCGACCGGTCCCCTCTCCCAGTAAAGGCAGTGGGGTTTATTGAGCAGACAGACTTAAAAGGAAACATGTTTAATTCATTAGAGATAGGAGGCTACCTGATATGGAGAACCTTTCCAGAGAGGCAGGTCTTCTATTGCGATGCCCAGGGCTTCTCTGCCTTTTTGCCTGCATTTATCAGGGCACATGCTGATCCCAATTCATGGAATGCTCTGGAGCAAAGATATGGTTTTAACTATGCCCTGGTGGCAATTAAGGATCGCCTAGACAAGTACTTCATTGAAAAGGAAGACTGGTATCTAGTTTACTGGGACAACAGTTTTTTGCTTTATGTTAAAAAAGATGGTAGAAATGATGATGTTATTAAAAGATTTGGGTATCATTGGATTAAGCCGAGCCCAAGTTTCTCATACCTTGACGGCTATTTAAAAAACCCAAAGAGTGTATCTATGGCAATAAATGAATTCAAAATAGCATTAAGATTAAACCCTGATTTTAGGGAGGGGTATTCTTCCCTGGGCTATATCTATCTGAAGTTGGGAGACCTGGAGTCCTCTCTTAAAGAATATCTCTCTTTACTTTCTATTGACCCCCGAAATATTTCGGCGCTGACTAATATCGGAGTGATAAAGGCCAGGCAGGGAAGATTAAAGGAAGCCATTGAATACTGGCAAAAGGTCATTGAAATAGACAGCAAAAATGTTACTGCTAGCCAAAATATACAGAGAGCAAGACAAAAACTGAGCAATACATTATAACTGATGAAAGTGCTATTAATATCACCACCTTCATTCAATGCAATCCGTGGAGACTCGTCAGATATCTTTGAGGAGGAAAGCGGCATTTATCCTCCTTTGGGGCTAATGTATATCGCTGCCTATCTCAAAACACATACTGACCATTCTGTAGAGATTCTAGATACGCAGGCAAATGGATTTACCTATACAGAGATAGAAAAGGAGATAAGGCGGACATCCCCGGATATTGTTGGCATAACTACCCTTACTTTTACCTTGATTGATGTTATCAATATAGCCAAGATGGTAAGAAGAATAGATGATAATATCCACATCTGTCTGGGTGGTCCCCATGTCTACATATATCCAGATGAGACTATCCTGTTTACCTTTGTTGATTCTATTGTTCTGGGAGAGGGAGAGGTAGCATTTGCGGAACTGGTTAACGCTTTAGAAAAGAATACACCTCTTGGCGAAGTAAAAGGAATTACCTTTAAGAATGGTGACGAAACTATTAATACAGGACTTAGAGAATTTAATGTCAATCTGGATTCCCTTCCATTCCCCGATCGAGGGATAATCCCCTACAAGAGGTATAACTCTGTTCTGTCTAAAGAGTCATTGATGACCACCATGATGACCAGCCGGGGCTGCCCATTTTCATGCATTTACTGCCACAGGCCTCATATGGGAAAGAAGTACAGGGCCAGATCTGCCGTCAATGTTGTGGATGAGATGGAAGGGTGTGTAAAAATGGGGGTCAGGGAATTCATGATCTTTGATGATATCTTCACTTTAGATAGAAACAGGGTATTTGAAGTATGTAAAGAGATCATCGATCGCAGATTGAATATAAGCTGGGACATAAGGTCGAGGGTAAACACTGTTGATTATGAGATGCTGAAACAGTTGAAAAAGGCAGGTTGCAAGAGGATATCCTACGGTATTGAAGCAGGTACAGACAAGGTACTGAGGGCATTAAAAAAAGGGACAACCTTGAAGCAATCAGAAGAAGCAATAAAGATGACAAAGAATCTGGGGATAACTACTTTAGCAGACTTTATGATTGGTTCTCCTGGAGAGGAGCGAGGGGATATATTGAAGACCATTGACTTTGCCTTGAGGCTTAAGCCTGACTTTGCTCAGTTCACTATAACGACCCCTTACCCTGCTACAGAACTCTATAGATTCGGTTTAGATAACGGGTTAATAAAAGATGACTATTGGAAGAGATTCGCAGAAGACCCTGATGAGAATTTTGAGACCCCGGTTTGGGAAGAGACCCTTCCCAAAGAGGAGCTTATGGAGCTGTTAAATACAGCTTACCGGAGATTTTACCTCCGCCCCGGATATATTGTAAGGAGCACACTTAAAGTTCGCTCCTTTGCCGAACTTAAGAGAAAGGCAAAAGCAGGATTTAAGGTTTTTAAGGTAAGCTTGCGTGGGAGTTGTATATGAAAGTGGTACTTATCAGCGCCCCCTATCTTGATGTCTATGGTTCGATAAACATAGGTAGAAACCATACCTTCGCTTTGGGAGTAGGGTATATAGCTTCTTATCTAAAGAGAGGTGGGCACGAGGTTTCTATATTAGACCCAGAGCCCCTGGGGATGACGGATGGAGATATAAGGACGTACTTGAGAATGAAAAAACCAGATCTGGTTGGTGTGTCGAGCGCTACTCCAAATTTTAAAGGCGCCCAGAAGATGGGACTGATTGCCAAAGAAGATACCGATGCCCTTATAGTAGTGGGGGGGGTACACGCTTCAGCCCTTCCTGAGGAAGTTCTCAAGAGATCCCCTCAGTTTGATCTCGTAATAATTGGCGAGGGCGAAGAAACCATGCTGGAGCTTTGTAATTCCATCGAAGAAAGGGCTTCAGGCTTAGAAGAGATAAAGGGTTTAATGCTAAGAAAGGATGGGGCCTTTTACAGGACTCCTCCAAGACCTTTGATTCAGGAGTTAGATAATATCCCTTCCCCTGCCAGGGATTTAATAAACCTGGACCTTTATAGGCCTCAGGTACACCTGTATCGAGGAAGAAAGAGTGCCACAATGATTACCAGCAGGGGATGCCCGGCCAAGTGTACCTTCTGCGCTACGGAAGTAACAATGGGTACTCGGTTTCGATCGCATAGTCCTAAGTACGTGGTTTCCGAGATCGAACACCTGGTCAAGAACCATGGGGTTCAAGATATTATCATAGTAGATGATACCTTTACCATAAACTCGAATCGGGTAAAAAAAATCTGTGGTCTGATCTTGGAAAAGAAGCTCGATATAGGTTGGTTTTGTTTTGCCAGGGTTAACAATGTATCATATGAACTATTCTCCCTCATGAAGGAGGCAGGATGTTTTAGCGTCTTTTTCGGCGTGGAATCTGGAGATGAACAGGTACTGAAGAACATCAAGAAAGGCACAACCCTGGAACAGTCAAGAAATGCCATGAGGATTGCCAATCAACTTGGACTCAAGACCATGGCAGGGTTTATGATAGGCAACCCTGGAGATAACCACCAAACTATTAAAAAGACTATTGACTTTGCCTTGGAATTGAATCCTATCATTGGATCCTTTAATATAATGACTCCCTTTCCAGGGACTGAAGAATACCATAGAAACCTGGAACACAACCCCTCAGAGATGATGAATTGGGACAATTATGTGCCAAAAGGTGTAACCCCTTTGATTAGACTGGAAAATTTGAGCAAAGCCAATCTCCAGAGGTATATCTCTAAGGCATATATTAAGTTTTACCTTCGGCCAAGCCAGATATACAGGATTATAAAGAACCTCTCTTCTTTTGCCGAATTTGTGGTTTATGTGAGGGGGGCGTTGGGACTCTTCTCCAGGATACGGGAATGGATAGTGGCAAGTCGCAAGGGCGACAAATAGAGGACAGCATAGTGGGCAGAAAGATATATTTAAGAATACTTGGTTTCCTGCTTTTGGTCTTTATACTCTCCCAAATTGATTTCCATGCCTTTGCCAACATCTTTAGCAAAATGGGGTTAGGGTATTATCTATTCGCTTTAGTGTTACTTTTCCCAGCAATGCTTT
>WOUX01000028.1:10508-18008 GCA_009773075.1 bacterium
GAATTGTATATAGTCTAGCAAAGTGTTTCGCTGCGTGTGCAGCAGGGACATACTTGGGATTAATCACCCCGGGCAGGATGGGTGATCTCGTGAGGGTCTTTTATCTGAAGGACGATGGTTATTCTACAGGAAAGGCATCTTTTAGTGTACTTGTGGATAGGTTATACGACCTATTTGCACTTTGTTTCTTTGGGGGGATCAGTCTGTTTATTTTTTTTGACTATCTTAAAAGAGTCCCAAATCTTTCCATTTTAGTTACTTTAATAGCCGTAGTCTCAATTTTCACAGCTTTCTACTTTAAGGGTAAAGAGATTAAGGAGATAGTCGTTAATAGGTTTTTCACGCTAATCCCTTCCCCATATAAGAATCTCCTTAAAACAAACGTAATGGATTTTTTTGAAGATGTTCGTATCTTAAATTTTAATAAGATAAATCTACTGGCTGGAATCACCCTTATAAGATGGGTGGTTATATTTGTCTTGCATTACTTGTTAGCCCTATCCTTAAGGATCGACCTATCTTTCTGGTATATATCAGCGTGTGTCTCCCTGTCTGCCTTGATCTCTCTGATACCTGTCTCAATCGCCGGGATAGGGACCAGGGACGGAACATTAATATTGCTCTTTCCTTACCTGGGCTCTACTAAAGAAGCAGCCATCGCCTTTTCTTTCTTAATTTTATCTACATCCATCATTTCGGGGCTTTTAGGTTTTATTTTCTGGACAAAAAGACCATTAAGGTTCTAGGCTGACTACTAAAGATGAATAGTGAGAATGTAAAAAAGTGTAACCTGTGTGGCAAGGAAAACCCAAAGCTTCTGTTTTATCTTCACCATCGGCAGATTGTGCAGTGCAGGGAATGTAAATTGAGATATGTCAATTGGGAGCCCAGCGATAAGGATATCAAAAGAATGTATCAGGAAGACGAATACAGAAAAAACTGGGGCGATTCAGATGAATTGATAAGTTTAAGGGTGAATAGTCTAAGAGGCGAGTATAAAAGGATAAGTGAATATGTATCTCAGGGAAGGGCATTGGACCTGGGGTGCGCAAGAGGGCATTTCCTCAATTTCTTGAAGGAGAGAGGTTGGGATGTCTACGGGCTCGAGCTATCTGAGGAATCTGCAAGCTTTGGCAGAGATAGTTTTGGCTTGAATATTACATTGGGTACAATAGAAGAATCAGGTTTTCCCGATGAATACTTTGATCTGGTAACTTTGTGGGGAGTTATAGCTCACCTTCAGGATCCTCAGCAAACGGTTGGCGCTATTAGCAGAGTGATGAAAGAAGGTGGGATTCTGGCTATAAATACCCACGATGAAGATTGGTTCATGACCGGGATATTCCACTTTTTGTATAGATTATTCCCTCAATTGATGCTTCCTTACCTTCAAGCAATGTATGACTATGAACATATCTATTTCTTTTCAAGGAAAACTCTTACTGATATGTTGATGAAAAAGGGGTTTAAGGTCTTAAAGGTGTTCCCTGAAGAACCATATTCTCTGCGGTTCCAGCTATACAATTTTCCCTGGTGGGCCAGGGTGTCAGCTAAAATAATGACGTCAGTCGATCGCCTCTTAGGTACGGGCAGAAAGATGGTAGTCTATGCCCGAAAAGACAGGAAGAAAAATGGGTGATACAATTATAGAAAGTATGGCCCTTTGGCTAGGGATTCCCTTAGAAAAAATAGAGAAGGATATTATGCACCAAAGGGGGATCGCTTTATTAAAAAAAAGACTCGATATCGACAGTAGATCCATTTTGGAACGACAGGCTAGAAAATTGGTCCAGATAATCCTTAACAGTGCTCCCACTCAGGCTCACTATATATTGACCGGTATCCTTAAAAAGATTCTTTTAGTAAAATGTTCAATTGGTAAAACTGGATGTAGAGACGTAAGAGACTGGGATGTAATAAAACTATACCAGGAATTAAAGAGCAATCTGAATGCTCCGGGGATAGAATGGGCCGGTGGGAAAAAGGGGGTTGTATGCATAACTCATGACGTGGATTTTATTGAAGGGTATGATTTTGTCGAAGAATTGGTGGAATTAGAGAAGGAATATTCTATCAGATCCACTTACAACTTCTTGGTTAAAGGGAGATACAGATGTGAAAGAGGGTTATTCCAGTACCTCGTAGATAATGGCTTTGAGGTGGGCCTCCATGGTTACACCCATGATATTGCCTTAAGCTATAGATCACCCTCTATTATAAAAAGGGATATAGAAAAAGCTTTATCTGAAATGGATTTCAGGGTAATGGGGTTTCGAACACCGGCATTATCTATCAGTAAAAACCTGTTAACGGTTTTGAAAGAGCTTAATTTCAAATATGATTCTTCTCTAGCATCCACAAGCAGCTACTGGCAGGGCGTAGAGATCTGCTTTCCATTTCGCTATCCTGGGCTGGAGATATGGGAGGTGCCTTTATGCCTTCAGGACAGTACCATGTTCAGGGATCATTCTCTGAATGATGAAGATGCCCTACAATTGGTTAAAAATATGATTGATGGGATAATAGACGTTGGAGGAGTGGCAGCAATAAATCTTCATCCATGTATTTTAAAGAAGAGAATGAATTTTTACCAGAAGCTTCTTAGCTATATTAAAGATCAACATAAAATATGGATTACTCCTGTGATTGGATTAATCGAGTTTTTAGAGAGGAGGATAGATGAAGGCTAAAAGATACCTGGTCTTTATAGCATTACCTCTTTTAGTTAGTGTTACCTTCTCTCTTCAGTTGAGGCTAGATGGTATCAAAAAGGATAGAAAAGCAGTTGAGAGCCTTCTTTACCTTCCTTCAGGGAAGTTTCTTAAACCAGCAGTACTTGGTTTTGATGAGTTACTTGCTGATTTCTTATGGATTAAAGCGGTTACCTATTTTGGGGGACATTACCTTACAGACAAGCAATACGATTGGCTTTACCACATCCTGGATATTACCACAACCCTTGACCCCAGGTTTGAATATGTTTATGAGTTTGGGGGAACAATACTCTCCCTTGAAGCAAACCAGATAAAAGAGAGTGTTGTATTACTTAAGAAGGGTATGGAGCATCATCCTACAGCATGGAGGCTGCCATTCCTTCTAGGGTTTATTCATTTCTACTACCTTAATGATTTCGAAACCGCAGGCCACTATATATCAAAGGCGTCATTGTTGCCAGGTCGACCTGATTTTTTACCTGCTTTAGCAGCAAGGTTTTATACTAAGGCCAATAAACCTCAAATAGCCATAGAGTTTTTAACCAGGGTATACAACAGTACCAATGATGAACGGGTAATAAGAAACATTGAAAAAAAGATAAAAGAGATTACAACCGGTTCAAAGTAGAAGAAGAAAAGTTAAAGATGAGAAGAAGGGGAATGTTAATTGATAGCCGTTAAGACTCAGGGGCTGTCCAAGGAATTCAGGACAGGATTTACAATGAAGAAGGTAAGCGCACTTCATAACCTGAACCTGGAGGTTGAAGAGGGAGAAATCTTTGGATATATAGGGCCGAACGGCGCTGGGAAAACCACCACCTTAAAGATACTTACAGGGCTTATATATCCCACTTCTGGAAATGCATGGATTCTCGGAAGAGATATCAGAGACGTAGCCATCAAGAAGGACATCGGTTTTCTTCCAGAAGGTCCTTATTTCTATGATTACCTTACAGCAAAAGAGTTTCTATATTTCTATGGACAACTCTTTGGCATGCGAAAGAGAGAGATAGAAGAAAAGATGGATGAACTCCTCAATCTGGTAGGGCTTAGGCATGTAAAGGATATTCAGCTTAGAAGATTTTCCAAGGGGATGCTCCAGAGGATAGGCATTGCCCAGGCATTGATCAACGACCCAAAGCTTTTACTGCTTGATGAACCCATGTCAGGATTAGACCCTATTGGAAGGGCGAAGATTAAGGAAATTATCCTTCAACTGAAAGAAGATGGAAAGACCATTTTATTTTCGTCACACATACTATCAGATGTAGAGATGTTATGCGACAGAGTTGGAATACTGACTAATGGAAAATTGACAGATGTAGGAAGCCTGGACAGTCTTTTAATACCCGAGGTAAAATCCATAGAGATCGTGACGTCCCATATGGAAGAAAATACTATAGAGGAAATCAAAACTATTACAGAAAAGATAACTTTAAGGGATGAAAAGATGCTAATTATGGTTGATAGCGAGGAAAATAAGGAAAGGGTATTGAGAATTATCAACAGAAATAATGGGAGATTGATTTCCTTAACACCTGGAAGAAAAACGCTGGAAGAGTATCTTGTTGAGAAGCTAAATAGAGGGGTTGCCTTATGAAAATAAGGGCTATTATGGTCAACACCTTTAGGGAAGCTATCAGGGATAAGGTGCTGTATAGCCTTTTATTCTTTGCGCTGTTGATGATTGGGGGATCAATCCTATTGGGCAGATTGACTATCGGCGAAAACATTAAGATTATAAAAGATATGGGATTGGCAAGTATCTCAATCTTCGGCTTATTGATCGCTATATTTGTAGGGATTGGCCTGGTTTATAAAGAGATAGATAAAAAGACAATTTATACTGTTATTGCAAAACCCGTCCACCGTTACCAATTCCTGTTGGGTAAATACCTGGGTCTGATCTTAACCTTGCTGGTAGAGGTTAGTATTATGTCCGCTGGTCTTCTACTCCTGGTCTTGTTTTATGAGGGATATATAGAGCTTTCAATCCTTAAAGCGATCCTGTTGATCTTCTTTGAATTGATGACCATTACTGCCGTTGCAATTCTATTTTCATCTTTCTCTACCCCTATTTTAAGTGGATTATTTACTTTGGCTGTATATATAGTAGGGCACCTATCCCGTGACCTGCTTGCCTTCGGAGTCGAATCCGAAAGCGCCATGATTAAATATTCTACAGCATTTATATACTATTCTTTACCGAATCTGGATAATTTTAATATTAAGGGGAAAATAGTTCATCAAGTGCTTGTAAGCTGGGAGTATCTATCCTTTGCCATGCTCTACGGGGTTTTGTATATATCGATAATCTTGCTTTTGTCCATGGTGATCTTTCAAAGGAGAGATTTCAAATAAAAGAAAACAATACAGATTCAAGGGACTTAAAGTGGATGGATACGAATGATAAATAGAGATATAAAAAAAAGGGTTATCGGTATATCGGCAGTAGTCCTTATAATGATCGTGATGGTATTTATAAAGGTATATTCAGGATCTATAAAGGAATATGAAAAGGGAGAAAAATCATTTGGAAAAGGGGATATTGAAGCCGCTATTGCTCATTACCAGAGATCAATACAATGGTATACCCCTTTCAACACATATGTCTCCAGATCAGCTGAACGTCTCTGGGAAATTGGCAATAAAGCCGAAAAAAAGGGAGAGGACAACCTTGCCTTAAAGGCATACCAGGAACTTCGAAGCAGCTTATATTCTGTGAGAAGCTTTTATACCCCTTATCCTGAATGGATAGAGAGATGTAATGACAAAATATCCTCTCTGGTGGCAAAAAAGGAACCCTATTCAAAAGCGAATAAGGAAAAATCATTTGGGGAGAGGAAAGCCGAATCCCTTAAAATATTGAAGAAGGACTATGCACCCAATGTTTTCTGGTCAATACTTCTGGAGATTGGTTTTATAGGTTGGATAGGTTGCGCTATCGGTTTCATCTTTCGCGTATTTACCGGAGAAAAGGGGTTTGATGTAAGACGGGCATTGTTATGGGGTGGGCTTATAATAATCTTCTATGCCTTATGGATAGTAGGGATGATGAAGGCATAGAACAGGAGTCAGGAGTTAGAAGTGAGATGTTGGTTATTCATATTTCAATGGTAGTTGTTGGCCTTTTAATGATTGGCTGGGGGTTTTGGGCTGCTTACTATGCCAGAAGGCCGTTTAATATAATCGGCGCTGTTTTTACCCCTGTAGGATTGATAGTCGCCTTATTAGGGGTGCTTCTAATATGTGTTCCGGGCTTCTTCTCATCTTAAGGCGTTAACGAAATTGTTCTAACATCTGAGAGGAAAAATGACTTTTATCATCGAGTACCTTATCCCTTTCATATTCGGCACTATAGTTGGTAGCTTCTTGAATGTGTGTATATTCCGTCTCCCTAAAAAGCAATCAATAGTATCTCCATTCTCCTATTGTCCAAACTGCCATAAACCCATCAAGTTCTATCATAATATCCCAATTCTGAGCTTCCTTTTTCTAGGGGGAAAATGTAGTAATTGTAGGGAACCTATATCTTACAGGTATCCTGTTGTTGAACTGCTTGCTGGTTTACTTTCCCTGGCCCTCTTTTTAAAGTTTGGTCTTTCTCTTAGCTACTTTGTATATCTGACTTTCAGCGCTTCATTGCTCGTTATAACCTTCATAGACATTGATCACCAAATCATACCCGATGTTATTACCCTTCCGGGTATAATCCTGGGTTTTACAGTCTCTCTTTTCTTGCCCGGGATGACCTTCATGGATTCTATAATAGGTATTGCTGCCGGGGGTGGAGGACTCTTCCTGGTAGCAATGGGTTATCATCTTTTAACTAAAAGAGAGGGCATGGGGGTTGGCGATATAAAACTCATCTCCATGATCGGGGCATTCCTGGGTATAAAAGGGGTGATACTGACTATATTTTTAGGTTCACTGTTCGGTTCATCGGTGGGTTTAGCGGTCATGATTAAAGAGAAGAGAGACCGCAGATACGCCGTGCCTTTCGGCCCATTTTTGACTATTGGTGCATTGATCTTCCTTTTTTGGGGGGAGATTATAGTAAGACGTTACCTGTATTTGGGATAAAGGGTTCAAGGAATCAAGGGGTCAGGGATTCAAGTGAAATGTTAAAAAACTACAAGGCACTTATTAAATCTTTAAAAAACAAACACTTGAATCCTCGAATCCTCGAACCCTTTTTAACAACTAGGTTGCAAAATACCTTTGTATTTGGTATGATATTTGCGGTTAATGTTTGCGGGTTGCACACTACGCAAAATGCTGATGAGGGCTTCAGAGTTGCTAATTGTCGTTGCAATTATTGGTATAACCGCAGCCGTTGCATCTCCCTATATAATAGATTGGATTCCTACTATGAGAGTAAACTCAGCCGCGAGGGACCTGGTCTCTGAGATGCAGTTGGCTCGAATGAAGGCAGTTTCAGAGAGAAACGATTATGTGATTACATTTGATACGACCACCCATGAGTATAGTATTTATGATGATGGTGATAATGATTTCAGTACTGCAGGGGCTGAGGCTTCTGAATTGGTAAAGACTGTAGATTTGGATACAAAGTACAAAGGTATACAATTTGGTTATGTAGCTGGGGAGACTGGAACTGGCGGTACTGCGATATCAGGCTCAGTAACGTTTAGCAGTTCAAACGAGACTTTTGAACCGAACGGCACAGCAAATAAAATGGGGGCTGTTTACCTGATCCCGACCGAAGATGTTGCCGGCAGCAGAAGAGATAGGCAAAGGGCCATTACTGTGATACAGACAGGCA
>WOUX01000029.1:0-1220 GCA_009773075.1 bacterium
CCCATTGCTTCCCTTCAGGGTATACAGTTTATGTTGGCCGATATGCACATACAAACAGAGGCTGTCCGCTCCATCCTGTATCGAACCTCCCAAATGATTGACAGGGGAGAAGGGTCGGCTACAGAAATAGGTTCCCTGGTTTCTATGTCAAAATGTCTGTCTGGAGATACAGCAGTCAAGGTAGCAACTGATGCAGTCCAGGTTTTGGGTGGGTACGGGTACATTAAGGATTACCCTGTTGAGAGAATGATGAGGGATGCAAAGAGCGTCCAGATATTTGACGGGACCAATCAGATACAGAGACTGGTGGTTGCAAGGAATCTGCTTGGGATAAAGTAACGATGCCCCTTTTTTATCTAAATAAATAATGGCAAGTTTGAAAAGGAGATAAAAAATGGAATTTGGATTTACGGAAGAACAGAAGATCCTTAGAGAGAGTGTCAGGGATTTTATGGAAAGGGAATGCCCTCCGGAATATGTGAGAGAGCTTGACGAAAAAGAACAATATCCCTATGACCTTTATGGGAAGATGGCAAAACTGGGTTGGTTTGGCCTACCATTTCCTGAAGAGTATGATGGGAGCGGATTGGGTGCTGTAGATTTTGTGATTGTTGGAGAGGAGATGTCCCGGTTCTCCTACGAAATCGCCGCAGGATTTGGAATCAGTATATTCTGTGGGTTGAACATCTTGGAAAATGGAAACGAGGAACAGAAAAAGCTCTATATACCTAAGATGATAAAAAACGAGATCAGGCTCTCCATATCTATAACAGAGCCTAATGCAGGGTCTGATGCTGCTTCCCTGATGACATCGGCGGTCCTGGATGGGGACAGCTGGGTTATAAACGGGCAGAAGACCTTCCAGACAGCAGCCGATGCAAAGAACAACATTATGAGTGTCTATGTGAGAACGGACAAGGACCTTCCCAAACACAAAGGCATAAGCCTTATACTTGTTCCCAGTAATGCCCCCGGGGTTGAAATAAGAAGGATAAAGACCTTGGGTAGAAAGATGCTCCATACAAATGAGGTATTCTTCGAAGATGTACGGGTTCCCAAGGGAAACATGGTGGGGGAGCTAAACAGCGGATGGAAGATACTCCTTTCAGGGCTTGAACTGGAAAGACTGTATGGATGTTCAACATTTATAGGGAGTTCCCAAACTGTTGTGGATATGGCGCTCGAGCATTCAAAGCAGAGAGTGCAATTTGGCAGACCCA
>WOUX01000029.1:1230-9651 GCA_009773075.1 bacterium
GTCGACGCTGCCCGCTTACTTACATACAGGGCTGCATGGATGTATGATCAGGGTATGCCGTGTATGAAAGAGGTGAGTATGGCCAAGCTTTTTGGATCTGAGACATACGCCAGACTTTCAAATCAGGGTATGCAGATAATGGGCGGATACGGATATTCTCTGGAATACGATATGCAGCGGCATTTCAGGGATTCGAGGATAATCACAGTAAGTGCAGGGTCTTCCCAGATGCAGAGGACGGTTATCTCTAGAGCTATGGGTTTAAAAGTGGTTTAATTAAATTAGGATTCAAGGGGTCAAGGATTCAAGTGAAAGGCACTTATTAAATACCTTAGAAAATACACACTTAAACCCTGGAATCCTTGAATCCTGGAACCCTGTAGCGTAATTAAATTGGGAGGTTAAAAGCGTGATTCATTTTACAGAAGAGCAGAAGATGATGCAGGAGATGGTTAGAAAACTGGTAAAGGATAAGGTGGCTCCAAGGGCAGCCGAGATAGATGAAACAGACGAATTTCCCTGGGATATTGCAAAGGTTTTCGGAGAGAACGGGCTTTTGAACCTGGTTTTGCCTGAAGAATACGGGGGCGTAAATGCCAATAATACAACCCTTTGTATAGTTATAGAAGAGATTGCAAAGGTGTCCCCGGCATGTGGACTGACGGTATTTACAACCCAGGCACTTTTGAACGTACTTGTGCGAGGTGGTAATGAAGAACAAAAGAATAGATTCTTTCCCAAATTTGCCTCTGCTGATAAGATATGCGCCTTTGTGCTGACTGAACCCAATTCCGGATCTGACGCGGCATCTATTCAAACCAAGGCTATCCTGGATGGAGACAGTTACGTATTTAACGGAAACAAGATTTTTATCTCCACAGGTGAGGTATCGGATTTTTATCTGGTTTTTGCTATGACTCGGCCAGGGGAAGGGGCCAAAGGTATGAGCGCATTCATAGTGGAGAAAGGTATACCTGGGTTTAGCTTTGGGAAGAAGGAAAATAAGATGGGTCTTCGGGGGAATCCCACTGTAGAACTCATCTTTGAGGACGCAAGGGTCCCGAAGGAAAATCTGCTGGGAGAAGAAGGACGGGGATGGAAGATGCTCACAGAGTATGGCAACCTGATGCGAACATGGGGAGCCGCGTCCACGTCTCTGGGAATTGCTGAAGGGGCACTTGAATATGCAACTGGATATGCCAGGGAAAGGATCCAGTTTGGAAGGCCTATTGGCAGCTTTCAAGCCATTCAGTTCATGCTGGCAGATATGGCGATACTGACAGAAGCGGCCCGGTCACTGATCTACCGGGCATCATGGATGATAGATCAGGGGACAGAGTCCTCTAGCAAGATTGAGCCTATGGTTTCCATGGCAAAGTGTTTTACAACGGATACGGCAATGAAGGTGACGACGGATGCTGTTCAGATACTTGGTGGGTATGGGTACACGAAAGACTATCCTCTGGAACGCATGATGAGGGACGCAAAGGGTGTACAGATATTCGACGGGACGAATCAGATTCAAAGGGTAATTATATCTAGAAATCTACTTGGCAAGTTTTGATAAACTGCAAAGGAAAAGGATTCAAGGGACGGAGGAGTAAAAGAAGACAATGATTCAACTGACTGAAGAGCAGAAGATGATCCGTGATATGGTGAGGAAGATCGCAAAGGAAAAGATTGCGCCGCGAGCGGCTGAGATAGATGAAACCGATGAGTTTCCTATGGACTATGTAGAGGTCTATAAAGAGAACAACCTGTTTAAGATGGTTCTCCCGGAAAAGCATGGGGGTATTGATGCCAATACCACAACCCTGTGTGTTATTGTAGAGGAGCTTGCAAAGGCTTATGCCTCGGCGCCCCAGATGTTGATTACGACAGGTGCCGCCTTACATATACTATTGAAGGCGGCTACGGAGGCTCAACAGATGAGGTTTTTCAAGAGGCTTGAACAGGGAACACAGGCATGCTCTTTTGCCCTGACAGAACCGAACCATGGTTCTGATGCCGGTTCTCTGCAGACAAAGGCCGTTTTGAACGGAGACCATTACATAATAAACGGTTCAAAGGCATTTATAACTACCGGTGAGATTGCAGAGATGCATCTGGTTTTCGTAAGGACCGGAGGAGAAAAGACAAAAGGCATCAGCGTGATCATGGTAGATAAGAACACGCCCGGTTTCCGCGTAGGTAAGAAAGAACACAAGATGGGGTTTGCAGGCACAGGTACCGTTGAACTGATCTTCGAAGACGCAAAGGTGCCTAAGGACAGTATCGTTGGAAAGGTTAATGAAGGTTGGAGCCTACTGCTCAATATTGCAAATATGATGCGTGTATGGGGAGCAGGATGTACGGCACTGGGTAATGCCCAGGGTGCCCTGGATTATGTGGTGGAGTATGCGAAACAGAGGTTTCAATTCGGAAAACCCATAGCCAGTTTTCAGGCCATCCAGTTTATGCTTGCTGACATGGCGATATTGATAGAAAGCGCCAGGTCTCTGATATACAGAACGGCATATGTTATGGATACAGATGGGGGGAGTTTTAAGAATATTGAGACCCTGGTTTGTATGTCCAAGTGTTATGCCGCAGATGTAGGGATGAAGGTGACCACAGATGCCGTTCAAATCATGGGTGGCTATGGATATACAAAGGAGTATCCGGTAGAGAGGAGGATGCGGGACGCAAAGTCTGTGCAGATATATGATGGATCCAATCAGATACAGAGGGTGGTAATTTCCAGGAATTTGCTGGGGTAAATTATATAGAGAGGTGAGGGTATGGAACCTGGGAGAAAGATAAGGGTTGTATTGGCAAAGGTCAGTTTGGATGGCCATGATAGGGGGATAAAGGTGGTAACCAGGGCCCTTAGAGATGCGGGTATGGAAGTGATCTTTATGGGGGCGTTTCAGACCCCGGAAAAGGTTGTCAGGACAGCGATAGAGGAGGATGCAGATGTCATAGGGTTGAGTTTTCTTTCCGGGGAGCAGCTTACCCACACACCCAAGGTCATAAACCTTTTAAGGGAGAAAAACATCACAGATGTACTGGTTATTTTAGGTGGGGTATTTCCCAGACAGGATATCCCAAAGCTTAAAGAAATGGGGGTTGATGAGGTTTTTATTTCTGGGGCTTCTATGGATGATATCATAAAGTATATTAACGAAAATATCAGAAAGAAATAGACAGATAGGAGGTTGCTATGTCCGTTGGTATAGTAGGCTATGGGGTTTATATCCCAAAATACAGGTTAAAGAGGGAAGAGATATCCAAGGTTTGGGGGGGCAGGGCTCCCGGAATTAATGAAAAATCCGTGGTAGGTTTCGATGAGGATGCTACTACTATGGCAGTAGCGGCTGCCCAGGATGCTATCGCCCATGCAGGAGTAGCCCCGTCGGAAGTAGGTGCTTTGTATGTAGGCTCTGTATCCAGTCCATACATCAGCAAGTCTATGGCTGTAATCATAGCAGAGGCATTAGGCATGTCTCAAAGCGCTTCTATTGCGGACTTTGCTGGATCCACAAGGTCGAGTACAATCGCCCTCAGGTCGTGTATGGACTTTTTAGAGGCTGGAAAAGGGAAATATGGTCTGGTGATAGGGACAGACTGGCAGTTGGGAATGCCTGGAGATTCTCTGGAACACTCCCTGGGCGCTGGAGCTGCGGCATGTCTATTGGGCAGCGATGGGAAGATAGCGGAATTTGAAGATTCGTATTCCCTCTCTACCAGCTTTACCGGCACATGGAGGAGCGATGGTGATCAGTTTGTAAACCGCTATGACGATCCCAGGTACGAGCGTTTTGCCGGCTATTCAAAGATTATCGTTGATACTGGCAAAGGATTTTTCAAGAAGACAGGAAAAACAGGGAGTGACTTTCAGTACGCAGCCTTTACCCAGCCTGATGCCCAGTCTCCTGCCTCGGCTGCCAAAAAACTGGGGATAAAGTCCGTTAAGATGCCTTCATCCATCGTTTCTCCTCTTTGCGGGGACACGGGTTCCAGCTCTCCTTTCCTTGAACTTGCGGCAGCTCTTGATCAGGCTGAACCTGGTGAGAGGATACTCCTGGCATCTTATGGTTCAGGGGCAGGGAGCGATGCCTTTTCTCTCCTCGTCTCAGAAGATATAAATGCAAAAAGAGGCAAGGCAGCCCCTGTTCAGCATTACCTGGAAAATAAGCAGTATATAGATTACTGCACTTATCAAAAGACTATCGGTCTTCTCAAGGTGAAGGGGCTTCCTGAGCCTATGTCAGCGATTGTGACCCAGCCTTCCGGAGAGAGAGAAAAGGACTATGAATTGAAGCTAAAGGCTTTGGAATGTAAAGGATGCGGGTCGTTGAATTTCCCCAAGAGGCACTACTGTATAGACTGCAGGGGAGAGGAATTTAAAGAGGTTCCCCTTCCCAGGAGGGGGAATATAATAACCTTCAATTTTCAGTACGTGGTAGCGGTAAGTCCGGAACAGGCTCCCATACCGATTTGTACTGCCAAGATGGAAGGAGCAAAAGGGCAATATGGCGGCAATGTTTCCTCAATGATGACCGACTGCAAACCGGAGGATGTGACGGTAGGTGGAAAAGTAGAGCTTATCTTTAGAAGATGTGGTCAGGAATTGGGGTTGGTGAGGTATGGGTATAAGTTCAGACCGGTGAAAGAATAGGAGGACTTTTGATATGGCGAAGCAAAAAGGATTGCCAGTGGCCGTTGTTGGCGCTGGAATGATTAAATTCGGGGAACTGTTCGATCAGAGCTATGAGGATATGATAGTAGGTGCCTACAGGGCATGTTTAAAAAGCGTTGATAAGGGGGTAGATGAGAAGGATATAGAGGCAGCGTGGTTGGGGACATGTATCCCAGGAACCGGGTTTCGGAGAGAGATAGTTACAGGGGCCGGATTGGCTGAACCCATAAGGTTCTTCCCAAGACCTGTAAGCAGAATGGAGAATGCATGCTGTACAGGCAGTGATGCAGTGAGAAATGCTGCTTTTGCTGTAGCAGCGGGGGTGTACGATCTGGTTTTGGTTGTCGGTGCTGAAAAGATGCGGGACATACCATCAAGGGACTCACTTATTGCTCAAACCGGCGTCGCCTACCATTCATGGTGGCACCCGAGGGGGGCATCAGCCCCTCAAAGGTTTGGATCCCTCGCTACAGCTCATATGGATAAATTTGGCACGAAAAGAGAGCACCTTGCCATGATAGCCGTGAAGAACCATCATAACGGCACATTAGACCCTTATACCCATTTCAATTTTGAGATCACTGTGGAGCAAGCCTTAAATGCCCCCATAATCTCGTGGCCTTTAGGGTTATTTGACTCCTGTCCTACAACCGACGGAGCGGCGGCCATTCTCCTGGCAAGGCAGGATAGGGCGAAGGAGTATACGGATAAACCCCTCTATTTTCTGGGGACAGGGTTGGCAACCGATCCTCTATTCCTGCCATGGAAGAAGAACTTCATAGAGTTTCCCGCAACACAGGCCGCTGCTCAGGTAGCATATGAAATGGCAGGCATTGGCCCTGATGATATTGACCTGGCTGAACTCCATGACTGTTTTACCATTACAGAACTCCTCACCTATGAGGACATGGGCTTCTGTAAGAAGGGCGAAGGCGGCAAATGGATAGAAGAGGGGCACCCTACACTTAATGGCACCAAGCCATGCAACCCCAGCGGGGGTCTTAAAGCAAAGGGACATCCCATAGGTGCTACAGGTGTTGCACAGATTTGTGAACTCTGGTGGCATTTGAGGGGAGAGGCAGAGGAGAGACAGGTAAAAGATGCTCAAATAGGCTGTACTCATAACCTTGGCGGTCTAGGAACTGTTGTGCTTGTAAACATATTTGGTAAGGAACCTAGATAGAAGGGTAAGAAAGCTTGGAACCCCGTGCGGAAGCACGGGGTTCTTCGTATAGAAAGCCTCACAGCCCCATCTGCTGTGCAACGATCTCCCGATGAAAATTACTGTCTCCGTAAAAGAGTTCCCACGTCTTGGCTTTTTTATAGTAGAGATGTAGGTCGTGTTCCTCAGTAAATCCAATGGCACCATGAATCTGGTGTCCTTTAGCAGTGACCCTTTTGAAGGCGTCACTACACCAAGCCTTTGCCATCGCTACTTCTTTGTCACAGGGAAGCCCGCAGCTGAGCATCCAGGCGGCCTGATATGTTATGTAACGGCATCCATCAACGTCAGCAACCATATCCGCACAGTAGTGTTGAACCGCCTGAAGGGTTCCTATGGGACTTCCGAACTGTTCCCTTTCTTTTGCATAATTTATGGTCATCCCCAGTGCCTCCTGTGCACCGCCAACCATCTCGGCACACTTGGCCACCACTATCTTGGGCCATACCTTTTGAATGATAGCCCATCCATTGTTCAATCCTCCAATCCGGGCATCTTCTTTTATTTTTACCCCTTCGAATCTTACTTCACACTGCTTGTCTCCTGAGATTGTTTTCAGAGGAGTAACAGTGATGCCAGGGGTTTTGGTGTCTATGATGAAAAGGGCAATACCATTATTGTCCTTACCCTCTTTGGTCCTGGCAGCAACGAGAATATAATCGGCTATATGGGCATCGGGTACAAATAGTTTGGTGCCATCTATGGTATACCCTTCCTCTGTCTTAATATATCTGGTTTCTATGCCCTCAGGTTCATAATCCCCGGAGGCCTCTGTAACGGCAAGGGTCAATATTATCTCTCCGTTGGCTATTTTTGGGAGGAACCTCTCTTTTTGTTTCTCATTTCCCCCTTCGAAAAGGCTTATCCCCCCAAGGATAACCGTTGAGAAGAAGGGGCCGGGCAAACATGCCCTGCCCATCTCTTCCATAAGAACGGTTAAGTCTAAAAAGCTCCCTTCCATACCCCCATATTTTTCAGGAAAGATAAATCCCATCCATCCCAGCTCCGCCATCTTGCTCCACAGGAGAGGAGAATATCCCCTCTCATCATTGTTCATCTCTTTTACAAAGGATTTGGGGCACTCTTTGGTTAGAAAGTTCCGTGCCATGTTCCTGAGTATTTCTTGTTCCTCATTAAGACTAAAATCCATTTATTTCCCTCCTATGATTTTGTCAGAATGTAACTACTCAGGCACAAAGTGGCAAAGGCACATAGGCACAAAGCAGAGCAGGGTCGTTTCGTTGTTTTTTCCTAACTTTGTGCCTTTGGTGCTCTGTGCCTTTGTGCCTACCTGAGTAGTTACGTCAGAACTTAAGATTTTGCTACGGGCAGTCCAAGCCCTCTGGTCGCCACGATGTTTTTCAGAACCTCTAATGTTCCACCCTGTATGGTATAGGAAACACTCCACAGATATGAATCTGCTGCATCGCCATCCATGGGAGCATATTTAGAACCAGGCATGAGCTGGCCATAAAGCCCGAGGACACTTGTTGCAGCATCGCTTAAACGCTGTTCAAACTGGGTGCAAAATGCCTTGCACAATGCCGCCTCGTAGTTGGGGATACGTCCCTGCGACAGTGTCCAGGCAACCTGGTAACAAAAGAGCCTCCCAACCTGGTATTCAACCTCCAGCTCAGCCAGCTTGTTTCTTATGAAGGGATCCTTTGATAGAGGATTACCGTTTCTCTTTTCCTTCTTTACATATTCCACAAGGTTCTTAAACAGCGGGTAGTTCTGCATGAGGCGTTCAAGCCCTGCCCTCTCATAGTCCACCTGTGCCATAAGCTGATAAAATCCACGATTCTTTGGACCAACAAGATTCTCTTTGGGCACCTTAACGTCCTCAAAGAATATCTCATTGAATGAGTGGACTCCTGCCATGTTTATGATAGGGCGTACAGTTATACCCGGAGTCTTCATGTCCACTATAAACTCACTCAATGCCTTGTGTTTCGGGGCATTCAGGTCTGTCCTCACCAGAAGCCAGATATAATCAACCCTGTGGCCGCCAGTGGTCCAGACCTTTTGACCGTTTATTACATAAAAATCACCCTGTTCCACTGCAGTAGTCTTTACCGATACCAGGTCTGATCCAGCATTCGGTTCACTCAAACCGATGGCTATGGATATGTCTGCATTTATTATCTTTGGCAGATAGGTTTTCTTTTGTTCATCATTGCCAAAATGGATTATCGCCGGACCGACCTGCCTATCAGCCAGGAAGTGGAAGCCGATAGGTGCCTGATAGGTCAGCATCTCCTCCATAACTATGGCACGGTCTATATAGCTTCGGTCATGACCTCCGTATTCTTTAGGCCAAGTCATTCCTATCCAGCCTCTCCTGGACATGTCCTTGGAAAATTTCTGCGAATGGCTTTCGACCCAACCATTGCTCTTGACCTGAAACTCTCCATCTCTGACCTTTGTCTCAAGAAAGTCCCGAACTTCCTGTCTGAGCCTTTCCTGTTCCTTGGTAAAACTAAAATCCATTTTATACCTCCCTCTGTCCTGAGTAATA
>WOUX01000325.1 GCA_009773075.1 bacterium
TCTTTATTGTTTCTAAGGTTAACCTTTTTAAGAATGAAGAGGGCAATGGTGAATTTAAAAGCGGGGAGGTCGATGGATTGAGTATCAATGTGGGCCAGGCCCCGGGCAAAAAATGTGAGAGGTGCTGGATTTACGATCCGACAGTAGGTGATAACGGAAAACATATTACAATATGCCAGAGATGTGTTGAGGTAATAGAGGGAACTTGAAGAAAAAATATCTGATAACAATTGCGATTGTCCTGGGAGTTATATTGCTGGATCAGTCTTCTAAACTCTATATTGATAGACTTCTCCCACTCCACTACTCCATAACCATCATAAAGAATTTCATTCACATAACGTATGTTAGGAATACCGGTGCCGCCTTCGGTCTTTTAGCTTCACAGGGCACCGGGTTTAAGGTTTTTTTCTTTGCCACCACCTCTATTATAGCTATTACAGTAATCATTTTTTTCCTGAGAAGCCTAAAAGACACCCAGACTCTCCTTGCATCAAGCCTGTCTCTGATAATGGGTGGAGCCATTGGAAACCTGATTGACAGGGTCAGGCTGGGAGAGGTTATCGACTTCATCGATTTTCATTGGTACTCTTATCATTGGCCGGCCTTCAATGTGGCTGACTCTGCTATTACCGTCGGAGGGGTTTTTTTGATTGTCAATACAGTTTTCAGAAAAGATAAAACTCAATAGGTTCGTTGTGCAGGAATTTCCGGAGGTATTATGCACCCAATCCTATTCCAGATAGGCAGTTTTAGGATACACACATATGGGGTTTTCATTGCCCTAGGGTTTTTGACAGGTATTATTCTGGCATTGAGGGAGGCGAAACGTGTTGGAGAAGAACCTGAGAATATCCTTGATCTGTCCTTCTATAGTATTATTGCCGCCATAGTGGGTTCCCGTCTTCTTTATATCATACTTAATTATCGGTATTATATAGAGAACCCACTGGAAATGATAAAGATCTGGAGTGGAGGGTTGGTGTACTATGGAGGTTTTCTCCTGGCTTTGATAGTGGGCATATGGTATATCAGAAAAAGACATCTGCCTCTGTGGAAAACCGCTGATATTATAGCTCCTTCCATAGCTATAGGAGAGGCAATAGGACGATTAGGCTGTTTTTCTGCGGGCTGCTGTTATGGCAAAGAAACAACCCTTCCATGGGCTATCACTTTTTATCCTACACAACTGTATTCCTCTATAACTGCTCTTTTTATATTCCTTATCCTAACAGTGTTCAAGAGGTTTAAAAAATTTGATGGCTTGCTTATATGGTTGTATGTTCTACTCTATTCTATCACACGCTCTATCATTGAGATATTTAGGGGTGACGATAGAGGGTTCTTGTTTGAAGGAACCCTGTCCGTATCCCAGTTTATTGGAATTATCTTAGGGATTACATCTGTGTTTATGCTAGGATATTTGTGGAGACGAAACAAGATGGCTTCGTAAAAAGTCCATCTGCGGCGTTGCACTGCATCCTTAGTCGTTGCAGCGTACCTTTAAAGTACGCCTCACTTCTCAGGATTTGCGCGCATTGTATCTGGAGCTTTTTACTGTGCCGTCCCAATTTTGACTTTTTGCGAGTCCAACAAACAAGAGGTTGTTAAAAAACAGGTTAAATAGAGAGTAACAAATGATAAACTTTTCACAATATCTTTTACCACCGGTTATTGGTGCTATTATCGGTTGGTTCACAAATAAACAGGCTATATGGATGCTCTTTAATCCCAAAAAGGAGAAAAGGGTTTTTGGCCTCCGTGTTCCATTTACCCCTGGTCTCATACCCCGGGATCAAATCCTGATAGCGAAAAGCCTTGGAGCACTAATTGAGGAGAAACTTATAAATTCAGAAGAGATTGATCTCAGAATAACCAAGGAGGAGATTAACGGGAAGATTAAAGAGCTGATGGATAAGGCAGTGGAAAAAAATATGGGGAAACTGGCCTTTTTGATCCCAGAGACGGTTATGAATCAGGTAAAAAAGTTTTTTGCGCCAAAGATTTCTGAGTTGGTAAAGGATGAGTTGTTTAATTTTCTGAATCTTATAAATGTCAAACAGATTGTTGAAGACAAAGTGAGCAGCTTTCCTATAGAGGAACTGGAAGAGGCAATTCAAGGTGTAACCCAAAAGCATCTTACTTATATTGTAAACTTGGGTGGCGTGTTAGGATTTATAATAGGACTTATACAGGTAGTTGTGAATATGTATCTTCAATAAGTTGAGAGTCTGGATGATAACCGTTGGAATTCTTACAATTAGCGACAGGGGAGCAAGGGGGGAAAGGGAAGACGAGAGTGGTTTGGAGATAATAGAGAGGTTGGTAAAAGAGCTGCCTGCAAGGGTAGATGCCCATGAAACAATCCCCGATGAGAAAGATATTATAGTTAACAGATTAATAGACTATGCAGACAACAAGAAGTTAGACCTGATTATTACCACCGGTGGTACTGGTGTAGCTCCCAGGGATGTAACCCCTGATGCTACATTGAGTATAATAGAGAAGGAAGTCCCCGGAATGGCTGAAACCATGAGGCTTCAGGGGCTCAAGAAAACGCCCCATGCCATGATATCCAGGGCTGTAGTGGGGATTCGGAAGATGTCCCTTATTGTTAATCTTCCTGGAAGCCCTAAAGCTGTATCGGAAAACCTTAATGCTATTTTGCCTTCTATACCCCATGCAATTGAAAAGATAAAAGGGGATACCTCAGAATGTGGATCCTCTTTCTACGTTTAGGGGAGAAAGACCACGATTGCTATTTATTATGACAAGAAAGTCCTAGTAGAGTGTTTCAAATTTCCTTCGCTCTATCATTCCTTGAAGGTCTTCAAGAGATAAAAGATTGCCTGGGTGAGATTTGTAACGTCTAAGTCTTCTGTCCAATTCTTCCTTATGGC
>WOUX01000030.1:0-1578 GCA_009773075.1 bacterium
ACGGAATTAGCGGAATTAGAGGGCAACCCTTCAAAATTAGGTTGATAAGGATTCCTGACAATTCAGAAACGGTCCATTGGAAATATCAACAACAGGGGGTATTATGAAGATTAAGACAGTCTATGCTATCCCAAAATTACCTGAGAATCTTGAAAAACTCCGTAAACTTGCTATGAATTACTGGTTTTGTTGGAATTGGGAAGCGGTTTATTTGTTTATGAGACTTGGGTTTGTCCCTCAATTTGGGCAACAGAAAAACTTCTGGGAAGATTACTATCATGATCCCATCTTGATGTTGGGTCGCCTTCCTCAAGACATTCTGGACCAGGCAAACAAAGATGAAAGCTTTTTGGCAAACCTTGAGGATGTCTATGAAAAATTTTCTGACTATCTAAAGGCACCAACCTGGTTTAAGGAAACACACTGCAAAGAAGAGAATTTTCTAGCCGCTTATTTTTCCAGTGAATATGGTATTGACGAAGGACTGACAATTTATTCCGGGGGACTCGGAATTCTTTCCGGGGATCACCTAAAGGCAGCAAGCGACCTTGGCATTCCTCTGGTGGGCGTGGGTATCCTCTATCAGGAAGGATATTTTAAGCAATACCTTAATATGGATGGTTGGCAGCAGGAATCTTACCCAAAAAATGACTGGTATAATATGCCTGTAATCCTTGAAAGAGACAAAAACGGGGAACCAATATTCATCAGTATAGATTATGAAAACACCCCTGTTAAGGCACAAATCTGGAGGGTAGAGGTTGGAAGGGTCAAATTGTATCTTCTTGACACCAATATCCCTGAAAATTCTCCCAATCACCGGATTATTACAAGCCAGTTATACAGTGGAGACAGAGATATCAGGATAAGACAGGAGATGCTTCTGGGAATAGGTGGGGTTAGGGCATTGGAAGCCCTTGGTCTTAAACCCACTGTTTATCATATGAATGAAGGACACTCGGCTTTTTTGGCTTTGGAACGAATTCGCAGCCTTATGTCAAAATATAATCTTACATTTTCCGAAGCTGGAGAGATTGTTTGGGCATCCAATGTATTTTCTACACATACTCCGGTTCCAGCAGGTCACGAGCATTTCGACATAAATTTAGTGAAAAAGTATTTCAACAAATTTGCATCTGACCTTGGGTTAAGCTGGAAAAGGTTCTTATTATTTGGTCAAGAGGAACCTGGCAAATCCACAACTTTTTGCATGACAGTGCTCGCCCTCAATCTCGCCGCCTCTTGCAATGGTGTGAGCAAACTACATGGCGAAATCTCAAGAAATATGTGGAAAAAACTATGGCCTACACTTCCTGCAGAGGAGGTTCCAATTACCTCCATCACAAACGGTATCCATCCTAGATCATGGATAAGCCATGATCTGGGAGACCTTTTTGACCGCTACCTGGGTCCGCGATTTGTTGAGAGACCTCAGGATTTCGAAACCTGGGAAGGCGTTGAACAGATTCCTGATGGAGAATTATGGAAAATTCATCAAATAAGAAAGGAAAGACTGGTTTTCTTTACAAGAAAGCTCCTTAAAAAGCAACTCTTAAACCGGGGGGTAAGTTTCACGGA
>WOUX01000030.1:1612-15271 GCA_009773075.1 bacterium
TAAAAAGCAACTCTTAAACCGGGGGGTAAGTTTCACGGAAGTAAAAACCGCTGAAGAAGCTTTAAATCCCCAGGCACTCACAATTGGGTTTGCCCGTCGATTTGCTGCTTATAAAAGGGCACAACTTCTCTTTAAAAACCCCTGTCGGTTAATTCAAATTTTGACGAATCCTGAAATGCCTGTACAAATAATATACTCTGGAAAAGCCCACCCACAAGATAACGATGGTAAAGAGTTAATAAAATCTATTATTCATTTTATACAGGATCACAATTTAAGAAACCATATAGTTTTTTTGGAAGATTATGATATAAACGTGGCTCGTTACCTGGTGCAGGGGGTAGATGTATGGCTTAATACTCCAAGAAGGCCATTTGAGGCCTCTGGAACAAGTGGAATGAAGGCAGCGGTAAATGGAGTAATAAATCTCAGCGTCCTTGATGGTTGGTGGTGTGAAGGGTATCAGCAGGATACGGGATGGGCAATCGGAAGTGGAGAGATTTATACAAACCCCGAGGAGCAAGACAGCATTGAAAGCGAAGCTCTCTATAATCTTTTAGAAAAAGAGGTAATACCTCTTTATTATAAAATAGACAGGGTTGGTTTGCCCAGGGAGTGGATAGTAAAAATGAAAAGTTCAATAAAAAAAATAGGGGCAACATTTAATACCCATAGGATGTTAATTGAATATACGGAAAAGTTTTATCTGTCTGCAACTAGAGAAGGACAGAATCTTTCAAAAGATTCTGCATTAAAAGCTAAAAACCTGGTAGCATGGCGGAAAAAGCTGAAAGAAAGATGGCCTCAAATATACTTGTATGTGGATGAAATAGTCTCAGAAAAAGACATATATGCTGGAGATAAATATCCTGTAAGGGTTAAGGCACATTTGGATACGCTTACCCCTGATGATGTAACTATCCAGATTTACTATGGATTACTGGACATTCACGATCAGATTACAGATGGACAAGTAGTTGACATGAAACCTGTTGAAAATATAGGAGACGAATATATATATCAAACAGAAATCTCTCTTCCTGCAAGTGGAAGATATGGCTTTACAGCAAGAGCACTCCCAAAACATCCTGATCTTATCCATCCTCTTCATCCTTTTACCCCTCTTATTAAGACTTGGGAATAACTGTGATTCATACATCAGACAAGGGTTAAGGGTTAATCGGAAAAAGGAGAACGATTACCATGGATATCGAGTTTCATTACTTTCTGACTGGACTTATTGCGTATAGGGCAGGGTTTAACACAGATGATGCCAGGATAATCGCATATGCCTCACAGTATGTGGATGAGAATGATCTCTGTCTTGAGATTGAAGACAGATCAAAAGGTGAAAAATATTTTAATTACATTAGTCAAACTATGGATATTCTTAAGCCTAAAAACGAACTCATGAGGATATACCCTATCTTCCATTTCATACCCGGGGAACCTGGCGCATGGTCAGCCAGACGTCGAGACGGAAAAAGGCATATACTAAATACAACGCCTAATAGCGAAAATGCAAACGAAATAATTGATGATGCATTCAAGGCAGACGAACAAACAAGGCTTTTCAGGATAGGCATTGCATCACACAGTTATGTTGATACATGGGCACATCAGAACTTTGTTGGCTGGTACGACTACTTTAATAACATTGGTCTAAATGTAAAACCGGATATTGGACATGCTGATGCGGAGCATCACCCTGACTGGGTGAACCATTTGTGGGTGGACACCAGATTGGTAGAAGCGGAAACCAATAATCTGCACCGTTTTCTCTCCGCTGCAAAAGAGCTTTTCAGGAAATACTGTGACTACCATGAGAGTTTGGGGAATAACAACAATTTTAATAAATGGGCTGATCTTGAAAAAGAGATGATTGCTATGCAAGGTAGAACCTATACCGGAGACTTAAACTATTACGAACAAGAACGGTTGAAACGATATAAAGATAAGATTGACTGGCTTCCTGATTTTGATGAGCTAGAATGGTTTGATGAAGCTATAGAAACTGAGACAAGAGGTTTAAGGGATACTCACGATGGTATTATGGCTCATTTTACATTGTTTCAAGACAAGCACTACTGGAAGGAAGGTATCATTAAAGAAGAAACAAAGTGGTTTCGATTTCAAAGGGCTGTAAAACAGCATGAGAAATTTGGTATAAAACAATTATCGCCGGTGTTCGCTGAAATGGGCTATAACCTTGCTGAAGTCTAAGAACCCCAGTGCCATTAACACTTGCTCTGGTATCGGGATCAGGCACTCGGCGGGAAATATTTAAAAGAACCATAAAAAAACGCCCTGAGGATGTCTACTAAGCATTCTCAGGGCGTTTTGCTTTTTAGGTAGTGGTATTTATTTACGCCTTTCCAGCTTCACTCTTGTAGTAAGCCATTAGTATCCTGGCTACTTCCGGACGGGAAAACTCACGCGGCAAATCTTCACCGGCGGCTAACATGTCACGAACTTTTGTGCCGGAAAGCATTATGTAGTCATCCTTGCCGTGGGGGCAGTCACGCATCATGACTACCTTATCGCACTTCTTGCACCATACAGTGTGATCACCCCTGAAAATCTTAATGTCCAGCGCTCCTTTAGGAACGTCGTCAAAGATAGTCTGTGCATCAAAACCACCATAATAGTCGCCCACTCCAGCATGGTCACGGCCAACGATCAGGACAGTAGCGCCCATATTCTGACGGAATATGGCATGCAATACAGCTTCACGAGGACCTGCATATAACATATCAAAACCATAACCCGCTATTTCAACTGAATTGGGTTCAAAGTAGAGCTCTACCATTTTACGTATAGATGCATCGCGAACATCGGCGGGGATATCACCTGCCTTCAATTTGCCCAACAGCATATGAATAACAGCACCATCTGCCTTGTACTCTTTCATAGCCATCTTAACCAGCTCTTCATGGGCTAGGTGCATTGGGTTACGGGTCTGGAAGGCAACTACCTCTTTCCAGCCCCTTTTTGCAATTACGTCCCGAAGCTGGGTAGCGGTACGAAAGGTTTCGGGGAACTCTTTTTCAAAATAGGAATAGCTTAATACCTGGATAGGACCAGAGACCGCGATGTTACCCACTGTGTTGAAGGCATCAACCCCTGGATGCTTCATATCCGTGGTGCGGAAAACCTTCTCTGTCATTAATTTCATCTTATCTGCACTTATCTCTTCGATTGCTTCAACCTCCTGGATCGCCAACACCGGGTTCCCTTCAACATTGGGGTCGCGAAGTGCGATGCGTTTGGCGCCTTTAATGGCAGAGGCATCCTTGAGTACGTTCAAAACAGGCGTGGGCCAGAATAAGCCAGAAGTTGTTTGCATTTTCTCAGCCACACTTACAGCATCGGCTACGTTCATGTACCCTTTAAGTGGGTTGAAGTAACCAGAACCTAACATGACAGCATTTCCCGCTGCCGCGGAAGATATTACCACGGAGGGCAGGCCTTCGGCCTCTTTAATTAGTGCTTTTCGTTTTGCATCATCAGCTACATACAACGGATTGAGTTTATCAGATCCAAACGGTTTAATCATTTTACTTCTCTCCTTCTTTTTTGTCCTTGTTACTGACCCCAGGTAACAAGTACATTCTATGGGTGAATTACTTTACCAGTGCTTTCTTATAACATTGGTTTCTTGGGGTGTCAAGATATTATTGTTTCCACCTCTCTCTTTTTACCCTATCTTCTATATGTTGAACCATATCCTTGGTAGGGGTACTCTGTCCGAAGAATCCTGTTATTCCCAATTCCAGAAGTTTAGGTCTATCTTCCTCTATGATCCTGCCTCCGGCCATTACGCATATATCGCTACATCCTTTCTCTTTAAGCAATTCTATAACCCTCGGGAAAAATATCATATACAGATGATCATTTAAGTAACTCAGGGCAATAACATCGGCATCTTCTTCCATCGCTGTATTGACTATGTATTCAGGTGTATTGAACTTCCCCAGATAAACCACTTCCATACCTGCTTCTTTGAGCACATGGCTCAAATATATGATCCCTCTATCGTGGCAGTCCAATCCAGGCATAGCCACTACTACTTTTATCTTCCTGTTGGAATCTTTCATCACTTAATTACTCCTCTTTTAGTAGATAGTATCTGGTTGATAATTTTAAAGGATTCAAGGAGTCAAGAGATCAAGGATTCAAGTGAAATGTTAAAAAACTACATGGTGCTTATTAAATCCTTAGAAAACAAACACTTGAACTCTCGAATCCTCGCCCCCTTTTTAACATTAAAGAGAGTACTGCAAAACCTTATAAGGATCGTAGCTCGCACCATTCGCTTCACGAATCACCCCTAATATTTCCCCCAGGGTTGCTTTGGCCCTTAATGATTCCATCATTAACGGCACCAGATTGTGTCCCTCACCCTTACTGGCGACCTCTCTCAAGTTTTCCAATGCATCTTTTGTTTTCCTTTTATCTCTTGTCTCCCTAAGTTTCTTGATCTTATCTTCCCTTTTCTTGGAGGTTGCCATCTGTTCTTCTAGAGGCCTATCTCTACCAACCTCTATTGGCACCTCTTCCTCCTTTGAAACGATAAACTCGTTCATCCCTACTATAATCCTCTTCTTTTCTTCTATCTCCTTTTGTTCTTTGATGAGTTCCTTGTCCATCTCCGAACCGATCCACCCTGACTCTGTAGCCTTAATGGCACCACCCATATCATTTATCTCATTTATAATCTTAAACATCTCATCTTCCATCTTGTTTGTGAGGGACTCAATGAAATAGGAACCTGCCAATGGGTCGGCTACACTTGCCACCCTTGATTCATAGGCAAGTATGTTGTGGATATTCAGAGATGTTAACGCCGAGTGCTCGGTGAGGATATAATAGCCTTCATCGTATCCTGCCGGATCAAAGGATTGGAGCCCGCCAAGCACACATGCCAGTGATTCCAGGGTAACCCTTGCTACATTGTTCACTGGCTGCTGCACCGTCAGAGAATTACCTGATGTGTGAACCGATAAGTACAGTCTACAAGATTCAGGTTTCTTTGCGCCGTATTTTTCTTTCATCAATTTGGCCCACACCCTTCTGGCAGCCCTGAATTTGCATATCTCCTCAAAGAAATCTATATCACAGGCACATCCAAACACATTTACCCTGGAAGCAAATTCATCTATATCATACCCCCTCTTTATCATCCTCTGAATATATTCCTCCATAATGGCAATGGTAAATGCCATTTCCTGAATTGCATTGGCCCCTTTTTCATGCATGTCATAAGCATTGGGGGCTATCGGGTGCCATCTTGGGGTATTTTTTATAGAATACTCTATCACATCAGTGGCCAATTTTGCTGCAAGGTCCAATGGCTTGGCATTGGTCTCAAACATACTATAGACCAGATGAATCGGTTCATTCAGAATGGAGCCGCTGATCTTCTTAAGATCGTATCCCATGTCCTCTGCATACGCAACAAAGGCAGAATATACCACCGTGGCTGCCATACATGGGTTGTTGAAAGAGACACTCACATCTTCCAGTGATATGCCGTCGAAGAGATCGTACATGTCCTGCAAACAAACTATGGAAACCCCACTGACCCCTGCATATCCCTGGGCTAGCGGATGGTCCGGATCAATCCCCTGATGGGTTATGGTATCTCCGAAACAGTACAGGCCTGAGGCCCCCTTTCCCAATAAGTACTTGTATCTCGCATTAGTGTCCGCTGTAGAACCCAGACCGGTAAATACCCTTCTCGTCCATAATTTACCACGATACATATTGTTCCAGATACCCCTTGTGAAAGGATATTCTCCAGGATTTGCAATTTCATTCTTATAATCGACATTCTCCAAATCCTGAGGACCATAAACCTCCTTTAGGGGGATGCCGGCCGAGGTTTCTGTAACCGGACAAACATCAAACCGCCTCGTTGATTTAATTTTTTCTTTACTACTCATAACTAATCTCCTTTCTCAAACATCTCGATTCAGAAATATCAAATATTAACCACTTCTTTTCTCCTTAACGATTTAATCTTCTCCTCCAATTCGGGCGACCTTACCCTTCCATGGTAGTAACCAACCTCATCCAGGTCAAACCCCATAGCCAACCCCACCAACTGGAGATAGTAAAAGACTGGGAGCTGATATTCAAATTTAAGTTCCCTTTTCGCAACCAATTGATTCCTATCAAGCTGTTGAAAACAACTGGGACATGGAACGACAAAGGCTTCAGCACCGGCTAAGTAAGCTGATTCAACCTTATCTCTAATAATCCTCGATGCGGTCCCTTTGTGTGAACCGAATAAAGTAAATCCACAACAAAGGGTTTTCTCTGGGTAATCTATGATAGTACCCCCCAGCATTTTTATAAGTTCCTCCAGTTTTGTCGGTCGTTCGGGGTTATCAAATTGCATTATCCAGCTTGGCATAAGCAGATGACAGCCTGAATGGATTGCCAGTTTTATACCGTAAAGAGGAGTAGTAATTCTTTGGATAAGTATATCAATTTGCTGGTGGAGAATGACTAAATGATGATTGGCTTCTGTGGTTCCCTTAAATATCAGGCCAATCCTTTCCAACCTTTTATTGATTCTTGCCCTCAAGGAGTTATCATCTTTTAAGATCATATTTGCCTCTTTAAGGGTCTGGGTACAGCCTGGGCACAGACTCAGTATCTCTAAACCCTCCTTTTCAGCTAAAGCAAGGTTCCTTGCAGCAACTACCAACCAGGAATACTCGTCCGTAGATCTGAAGTCAGCATTAGGACAGCAGGTAAATGCCAACTCTTCAATCTCTATATCCAATAAGGGTAAAACCTTCCTGGCTACCATCTCAATATGAGGGAGTGCAGCTTTTATTGTACATCCGGTAAATAAAGCGTATTGCTTCATTCTGCCCCCTCTATTCCTACTATTTTCTTTAATTCTTCACCTATAGACTCCAATGCCTCCAGCTCTATGCTCTCTCTTTTTCTGTTTACTGCTGATGAGATAGGATAAGAAAAGCCAGTAGCTATAATTAGCTCTCTGGCATCTATCCTCTCTTTTGGTGCCAGGTTTTGTGAGAATAAAAAATTCTTAAGCTTAAGCAAAACATTATATGGATTAACGCCCTGGGGACACCTTTCATTACACCTATCGCAGGAAAGGCACTTCCAAAACTCCTTTGACTTAAGGGTATCCTCCGAGCCATATAGTGCCTTTATAATGAGGATTCGAGGGTTAAAGTCCGGATCATATCTTAACACAGGGCAACTGGCACTACAGGTAGAGCACTGATAGCATTTCTTTATATCCTCATTATGTTCCAGTATTTTTCTTCGAAGCTCTGTATTTATACTTATCATTGGGTATATCCTTTTGTTAATTCAAATCCTTGTATGTGCTCCTTAATCTCTCCTTGTGACAAAGACAGTATACTTATCCTCAATAAGTCTTTGAGCTTCTTTTTGTGCCGACCCCTCTGATTTAAAGTATCCCAACCTAACCCTATAGTATTCCGTATTCGAGATTGTGGTGGCTACAATATAGACATCCTTATATTTTTTGTCCAATTCTATTTTTAAATCTAAGGCATTACTCTTCTCTCTAAAGGAAGCTACCTGGAGGGTATATGGTATATCGTAGTATTTCACCCTCTTTGTCACCTCCACTCTAACCATGGCAATTCCACAACCTACCATATCTAAGGCTCTTGCTGCAGCAAAAGAAAGGTCAATGATCCTTCCTTCTACAAATGGCCCTCGATCATTTATCTTTACCTCTACCGACCTCCTATTATCCAGGTTTGTAACCATTGCATAGGTACCAAGAGGCAGGATTTTATGGGCGGCTGTCAAATCATACATATTATATCTCTCTCCACTGGACGTTGGTTTGCCATGAAAATCCGACCCATACCACGATCCAACCCCTGTCTCCACTTCTCTATCCGACGGTTTCGGATAATAGCGGTATTTAGGTGCCGCACAGGAACACAGAGCTACTAGAATAACCGATATAGACAGAAAAAGGGGCGCCCTAAATTTGACATTCATCCTTTATCCCAGATTTTTTGAGATATTAAAAGTTCAGAGAGCTTTGAATTCGCTCTCAGGGAATCAGTTTAGTAAACTTAAGGGGGTAAGAAGCTGAGACACCATAATGCCGACCAACAAGTTAATGGGTAAATGTAATCTTCTTAAGGTCGCTTACTTCTATCTGGAAAGTACCAAAATTTACATTCCCATAGAATCTCTGACTCTTATCCATCTCAATCTCTATAGTTTGGCCGTCTATTAGTTTAAGCACGGCAATCACTACGCCTTTTCCGTTTCCAAATTCTGCTGTTTTAACCCTCTCGAAGGGAATAGTAACCGTCCCCTTCCCCTTTTTACCCAAAAAGAAAACATCCCCATCCCTGCTGATCTGTTTGCATTTAGTAACTACATCTTGCTTGTCGATAAGAGTAGCAGAAAAATCCTTTTCCGGGGTTGGAATCTTGCCAGAGGGTGTTCCTCCCAACCCTCCCATTCCTGTAATTAAAAGAAATCCTGTTAAAAACGCAACAAGGTATAATCCCTTCTTCACTGCCCCCCTCCTTTTCTATAGACTAGATTCTCTTCCATGCTTCATATACGCGTTGTTCGACCTCTGTCATGGTACCATTGTTTTCAATGACTACATCAGCATACCTTTTCCTCTCTTCATCTGAGAGTTGAGATGATATCCTGGACCGGGCATGTTCTTTAGTGAACCCATTCCTTAAACAGAGACGATCTATTACCGTATCCTGATCTGCAACCACTACCCATACCCGATCCACTAAAGGCAGCCAGTTTGCCTCGATCAATATTGCTGCATCCAATACTATCACACCTTTGTTCTTGTTTTTTTTCCTTTTTATCTCTATCTCTTCTTCAAACTTCTTGTACATCCTGGGATGTACAATCTGATTCAGTTTTTTTAAGGCTGCCTTATCATTGAACACTATCCCCCCCAGTTTGGGTCTATTTACAGTCTTATCTGGGAGAAGAATATCATCTCCAAAGGTAGCAATAATATCCTTCCATGCCTCGGTATTTGGGAGATATATCTGATGACCGATCTTATCGGCATCTATAATTTCAGCACCCAGCTTTGAAAGGATCTCTGAGACTGTACTCTTACCAGCAGCAATCCCACCTGTAAGTCCAATTACCTTCATCAAATTATTTGTCCTCCTTTCAATGATTGTAACTGTTCACGGTTCACGGTTCACGGTAACTACAACAGCAGGCTTAAGCCCGCTGTTATATAAAGCTTGAAGCATTTTTGATTTTTGATATTGTGGGTTTGGTTCTAATTTCGGCCATCATATTTCTGGAGCAACTCTGGTAGGCACACTCCACCACATGATGTAGTCGATGTAAGGACTATGCCCTAAGTTTTTATCAACTGTTAACTGCCAACTGTGAACTGTTAACGTTTATTATCCAGCATGTCCATGAAGTTTTCTATCTGATTCCTAACCTGATCCCTGTTATAATCCCTTACGTCAGAGAGATCGCCTCCTATCAGAAGAGAAGGGATACCAAACTCCTCAGAGATTGCATCCATTACTGCCCTCTGACCGCCACAGAATAGCCTGCATCCACGATGAGAATAGATAATCATTCCATCTATCTTGTAATCTCTGACCATCTCTTTGGTGATGTGGATTCGATTTTCAACAATACTATTAAAAAAATTGGAAATGTATTTTCTCGCCAGGCTATCCAATGGGTTTTCCGGGTCCAGATCACCAAGGTATATGTAATCCATATCTGACTTAACCAGTACTGCTCCGAATTCCTCAAAGTAATTCAATAGACTTGTATCATAGTTAATAATAGGTCCAAGCCAGAGTAATCTGTGCTTTTCATTCTCCACAATCCCCTTTCCTTCCTTGACCCGTTCTTTAACTTCATTCAATAACATTTGATAAAAACCAACGGCCTCTCTGGTTCCCATCATCTGCATCAAGGGGTAGATAGTTGTTGCCTCTTCAGCCACACTCATCGGGCAGGGCACAGATTTTCGCAGTTCATTTATCTCAAGCCAGAGGTCATTGGTCTGTTTGGCAAATCCAATGGTTTCCTTAAGCCTGTCTTCATTAAGAGGTTTGTGTGTCAATCCCTCAATAATAGAGATTAATTCCTGGAGTTGGTTTTTATAGTATCCTACCTTGTCTTCCTCAATAACAGACATTCCACCTTCGGAAGTATGATAAGGGGAATCTATGACATAATATGGAATCTTAAATTGTTCTACTATAGGTATATGGACTTTGACACCCCCATCACATGCATTGGTTGCACTTACAAAAAAATCCGGGTCTGGTATCATCAATTCTTCCCCTGATAGAGCGAATCCAATTACAGCCCTGTGAAAAGAGCATGAATTCCTTGTGTATCCCATACCCTCAGCTAATTCAAGGTAAGGCACAATCTTCTGCTTTATTGCCAAAAGAGATGAAAAATGTTCTGTCATCATGGGAACCACATCCATTGCATGTAATAGCTCGAATGGTGCCATAAGTATGGTCCAAACAACCAGCTTTTTATCTATCTTAGCCTGTCTTGCCTTGGCATAATAGTCCTTTGCCAGGGGCCACACCAACCTTGCCGTCCTCAGTTGTTTCTTTGAGCTACTCAAACTTTCTGAACTCATTTCTTCTCCCTTAATAAACATCAGCCTGATTAACTGGTTTGACTCATAAACAACTTGACCAAAAATGTCTCCTCTCCCCTGGGGGATTAAGGGGATGGGGCAGCTCACTTCACTGTTTTTTAGCGGTTTTGTTGGTAATGTTCAAGCACTTTCCCCAATGCCGCGGCCCCTCTTGAAAAGCTGGGAAAGCTGGCGATACCCCTTTCCAGAAGATTCCTTTTCATCTCAATTGCCCCTATCTCGACCTTTGAAGGGGGGATAATAACTATGATAGGTTTACCCGACTTCTTCCTGAAATTTGCCAGCGTGGTGTAGAAATATTCAGCAAAATCAGGGAATGCCTCTTTAAACCATTCCATCAGATGTGCAGACATCTCAATAACAATAGAATCAATATTCTCATCATTGTCCAAAATATCCAGGGTTATATCCAGGAGCCTTTCCCTGCTGGGGATGTCATCTCTCCCAAGAAGGGCACGACGAGTACTTTCAGCCAGCGACAAGTTTCCTCCCAGATCAATGGGATTTCTATAGCTAGCACCCACAATGGCAAAGATGGAAGAAAGCTCCTTGTATGATCTCTCTGTGAGCAATGGAACTGTAAAGCCCTGCTTCGCAAAGACATCGGTCATATTAACACATTGTCCTCCGCTAAGAGAGACCAGGCCAACCCTGTTCTTCTTAACAGCAGGTGCATAGAGTAACATCATAACTGTATCAACCAACTCTTCCAGGTTGTCTGTCTTGATGGCACCACACTGTTTGATGACTGTCTCCCACATAAGGTTCGATTCTGCCATGGACCCACTATGAGAAGCAGTAGCCATTGAGCCTTCCCTTGTCTGGCCACCTTTCCAGATGAGGATTGGTTTTACCTTCGTTCCTTCCCTAAGTAGATTAAAGAAACGCCTCCCATCTTTGATACCCTCTATGTAAAGGGCTATAATCTTTGTCTCCTCGTCTCTCAATAGATATTCACAATAATCCGTGCTGTCCAGGACATAGCCGTTACCATAACTTACCAGTTTGCTTATCTCTATCCCATTATTGTGCCCTACTATACTGAAGTTTATCGCATGCCCTCCACTCTGTGATATAAAACCTACCGAACCCCCATTTCCTGCGTATTGATCTGGTGTATTTCTCAGACCTATTTTGGGATTGAATATACCCATGCAATTAGGTCCAATAAGGTTGAGCCCCCCTTCCTTTGCCATCTTTGTAATCGTATCTGCCAGCTCCATTCCTTCCTTGGTTCTGGTCTCTGCAAAACCAGAGGTAAACAGGCTTACTCCTCCTACTCTTTTATGAATGCAGTCTTTCACTATTGCCGGGGCTATCTGTCTCGGGACAGCCACGATGGCGTAATCAATAGGATCGGGGACATCTAAAAGGCTTTTATAGTTCTTCACCCCCAGGGCTTCGATGCCAGGAAACTCTCCCGGATCAACATTGACAGAATAAACATTTCCACAAAAGGTAGCCAGTGCTCTCAGAAAGGAGTAATTGTTGTTTTGCCTTTTGTCTCCAATTACAACGACAGACCTTGGATTAAATGCCCTCTTCAACCCTTCAAATTTTTCTTCCATTCCAATACCTCCACATCTCCGCCCTAAACCTCCCTGACTTCAGTTCTTTAATGAGGTCTTGTTCATCCTCGATCCTGTTTTCAAATATGGTAACAGACCTCCCTATCTCTATATGAGAATGGGCATCACTTCCTCCAGTACCTTTCAGATTAAGCTTCTGGCAGACCTTCACAGTGAACTCATTTTCAAGATCACTGTTTTGTCCATTATGAGACTCGATGGTGTCCATAAACTCTAAGAACGACTTTTTACATGCTTCTTCAACACTCAGTGTCAAACCGGGTATGGAAAACTCTTTCCCCTCTATGAATGCCCCCCGAAAAGGATGAGATGCAATCATTACCCCTTCAACCCCATCGACCAATCTTCTCAATTCCCGGACAGAGACAATACCGTCAATCTCTTTCTCAAGCCCAAAGACCAGAATGTCCCCATCCATAGAGGTTACCTCAACACCCCGCAGCACTAAAAAGTTATGTTCTTCCCTCAGCTTATGGATTGCATCCGGAGCCCAGATCTTATCATGTTCTGTAAGACAGACGCCATCCAGTCCTATCCTCTTTGCCTCTTCTATCAATTCTACTGGATCCAGATCGCTGCAGCCAGAAGCTGGCTTTGTGTGAATATGCAGATCAATAATCATAACATCTCCAAAAATGCCTGAATTCTTGTTTTTAGCTGACCTAACCCCAATGATGGGTGTTCCAGTTCAACCTCCAATACCGGGATATTCTTCTCCTCCAACCTTTTCCTTTGACCCACAAAGTCATATTGAAAGGTATCACAGAACATGAGTCCATAGAGAATTACACCATCAACCCTATATTCTTCTATCATATTAAACACGTATTCAAATCTGGGGAAAGGCGGTTCCATACAGGCACAGGGGACCATATTAAGGTATCGAAGTCCAATAGCAGCTAGCGGGTTTTGGTTATCTTCGATATTATCCCAGAAATACCTTGTTCCTGAACATAGATCATCTGTAACTACCACAGCTCCACACTCTTCTACCAATCGAATAAATGCTGCATTGTCCATGATGCTGCCGCTGATCATTAACCTGGGACCAGGGTTCGAAGGACTGTTTCTCACCACAAGTTCAGCCAAAAGCTCTTTTAGAAGTAAGTTGTTTTGATCTTTAGGCATTATCATGCTCGATCGAACGATATCAGATACCTCCACCCCAGATAGTGAGGGATTATCTCCTACCATAAGGCGATGGATCTGTTTTAACATCATACGGTTTTCATTGTAGATATCTATAGCCTCTACAAGAGAAGCCTCAGTGATCTCTTGACCCGATAAATCCTCCAGAGATTTTTTTAGCTTTTCCAATTGCCGATAATGATACTGTTGAGAAGAATCAGAAATTTTATGAGGATGGTCCAGCAGGTAAGAGTAAGGAACCCC
>WOUX01000031.1:0-1035 GCA_009773075.1 bacterium
AAGGTGATAAAGCGGAAAAAATTTCCAGGTATTTGAGAAAAGTTTTCTTCTTCGACTTCACTGCAAGAGCCCTGTGCTGTTATTTAAAGGGGGAAGCAGTGTCCGAAATAACGGCTATGCGTGATGGTTGAGATTATCAAACGAGAATTTTCATTGGTAAACCACTAAAATTCATTGACAAACCAGGGGTAATGTGGTCTTTTAAGTCCGCATTTCAACAGGCACATCAAAATTCTCATGCGTTTTTTGATGCATTACATATATACATTAGTTTGCCATTCATTAGCTCGAAGACGGTTATGATATACGAACGGTACAGGAACTACTTGGCGATAATGACGTCAAAACGACGATGATCTTGGAGGTGCAAAAATGGCAATTGTGGCAAAGGATGGTATTGTACAAATTGAGAGGCTGGAATTAGGGGCATTTGGTACGAACGCTTATATCATAGTGTGCCAATTGACCAAAGATAGCGTCTTGGTGGATGCTCCAGGGGAAGCTACGAAACTTATGGAACGGCTGAGGGGGACAAATCCCAGGTACATACTGATCACTCACGACCACTGGGACCATCTTGGCGCTCTTTCCCAGTTAAAGTCGGAACTTAAAGTTCCAATCGCTGCCCACCCTGCGGACAGTGCAAATTTGCCTTCAACCCCGGAGATACTTCTCAATGATGGTGATGTGGTAACTTTTGGGAACGTAAAGCTTGAGGTGTTGCATACCCCTGGACACACACCTGGGAGTATATGCTTTCTGACTGGTAATTATCTGCTATCTGGCGATACTATATTTCCGGGTGGCCCGGGCAAAACCTCGTCGCCAGCGGCCTTTGAGCAGATAGTTGAATCCATAACCAGTAAGATCTTTGTGTTGCCAGGAGACACACAGGTATTCCCCGGACATGGTGATTCCACACTGCTGGAGAAAGAGAAACAGCAATTCGAGGTCTTTTCTTCACGCCCACGTAAATCCAATCTTTGTGGGGATGTGCTTTGGCTTTCGTAATAGGCAACTCTACCCACTTCCAAA
>WOUX01000031.1:1072-9069 GCA_009773075.1 bacterium
AACACTTGACCCCTCGACCCCTCGAATCCTTAGTCCCTCAAGCCATCGGCTTCAGCCAATGGTAGTTGACTTTTATAGGTGGTGCGTTTCCAAAAGGAGGTTCTGTGTATGGCTAATATAGAAAAGGCTATCAAGTTTCCATTTAATGATGAGCAGTGGTTGCAAAAGCTTATTGTAGGAGGAGTGCTTAATTTAATCCCTATTATAAATTTTCTTTCGATTGGTTATGCCTACCAGGTATTTAAGAGCACCTTGAAGAAGGAAGATGCTACTATGCCAGAATGGAGAAACTGGGGTGATCTGTTTATTAAAGGATTGGTCATTGCCGTAATTTGCTTGTGTTATAGTTTTATTCCAGGCTTTATAACCGTTTTAGGTGTAATCTTAATAACCAAAGGGTGGCTTGCCAGTTTTCTGGGTGCTCTTTTACTCATTATTGGTTTTGCAGTTGGATTGGTGATTACGTTCTTTTTACCCATGGCTATTGCCAGCTATGTATTAGGGGGAGAACAGATTGGAGATGCCTTTAAAATTGGATTCATTTTGGATAAAGTGAAAGAAAGATTGGATAGCTATCTCGTTTCTTATCTCGTCGGCATAGGTGCGATAATACTTGTTGCTCTGTTTCTTTTTGTTCCCATTGTAAAATATCTTATCTTGCCGATAGCTCTGTTTTATGTGTATCTATTCCTGTCTATACTCTTTGGGGAAACATGTGCCTCTGTTGCAGATGTAACTGAGGAAACGATAGAAGATGAAATATGAAGACATATAGCATTTGAAACTGATAAAAAAGCTGGGTATTTTTAATATGCCCGGCTTTTTTAGTTTTTAGAAGAATATGATAAGATTAAATGACATTATAGACAAAATACATGCTTATAATCCTGATACAGATGTGGATTTGATTGAAAAGGCGTACGTATTCTCTGCCAAGATTCATCAGGGACAGGTTCGGCTCTCAGGTGAACCTTATCTCATCCATCCGTTGGAAGTGGCAGGTATTCTTGCTGATCTCAAGTTAGACGTTGCAACTATTGCTACTGGGCTGTTACATGATGCTGTGGAAGATACTTATGCAACCTTAGAGGAGATTGGAAAGTTATTTGGTAAAGATATTAGTCCCCTGGTTGATGGAGTCACAAAGATCAGTAAGATTACCTTTGGAACTCATGAAGAACAGCAGGCTGAAAATTTTCGAAAGATGCTGATAGCAATGGCTAAGGATATAAGGGTTATACTTATAAAATTAGCCGATAGGCTTCATAATATGCGAACACTGGAGTACCATTCTCCAAAAAAGCAGAAAGAGATTGCTAAAGAAACCCTGGATATTTATGCCCCATTGGCAAATAGGTTGGGTATAGGCTGGGTTAGGGCTGAACTTGAGGATCTTTCCCTACAGTTTCTGGAACCAGAAGTATATTATGACCTGATGAAGAAGGTTGTAGAAAGGAAGAAAGAGGGGAATGCCTATATACATGAGGTAAAAACCATTATTTCCAATAGATTGGCAGAGTATAATCTTAAAGATCATGTGGAGGGGAGATTAAAGCATATCTATAGTATATATCAGAAGATGAAGAAGCAAAACATAGAGTTTGATCGGGTTTATGACCTTATTGCCTTCAGGATCATTCTTGACAGTGTTCAGGAATGCTATGAAGCCCTGGGAATTATTCATTCCCTGTGGAAACCTGTTCCCGGTCGGTTCAAAGACCATGTAGCCATGCCGAAAGCCAATATGTATCAATCTCTCCATACTACAGTTATAGGGCCTCACGGGGAGAGGGTCGAAATCCAAATACGAACAGGAGAGATGCATAGGATTGCAGAAGAAGGGATAGCATCCCATTGGAAGTATAAAGAGGGGAAGGACATTGGGAAAAAGACAGACAGAGAGTTTGCCTGGCTGAGACGACTTCTGGAATGGCAACAGGACATGAAAGATCCTAGAGAGTTTTTAGAATCAGTTAGGGTTGATCTTTTTCCAGAAGAGGTATATGTCTTTACCCCGAAAGGGGAGGTAAAGGAGTTCCCCCGAGGTGCTACTCCTTTGGATTTTGCCTATAGCATTCATACCGATGTAGGGCATAAGTGTAATGGAGCCAAAGTAAATGGTAAGATTGTTCCCTTAAAATACGAGTTAAAAAACGGCGATACATTGGAGATAATAACCTCCTCCAATCAACATCCCAGTATTGACTGGTTAAAGATTGTTAAGACATCCAGGGCTAAGGCAAAGATTCGGCATTGGGTGAAAACCAATCAACGTGAGCAGAGTATTTCACTGGGGTTGGAAATCTGTGAAAAGGAGTTTAAAAAATACAAACTCAACTTTTCAAAGCTTACAAAAACGGGTGAGTTGAAGGTAATAGCAGAGGAGTTTGGTCTCCAGCATGTGGACGACCTGCTGGCTGAGGTGGGGTATGGAAAGCTTTCTGTTAAGCAAATAATACATAGAATAATACCGCAGGAGAGATTAGATGCAGAGTTTACAGAGGATGCAATATTAGAAAAGGTTACAAAGAAGGCAGGCAAGAAAGATGGCGGCGGTGTTAAGATACGAGGCGTTGAGGATATAATGGTGCGCTTTGGAAAGTGCTGCAACCCGCTCCCCGGTGATGATATAATCGGATATATTACTCGTGGCAGAGGGGTTACCGTTCACCTCTCTAACTGTCCCACTATTCTTCATAATGTATCTGAGAGAACGATAGATGTGGCATGGGATATAGAAGATAAATCAATGCATCTGGTTAGAATTAGGGTTGTCTGTGTAGATAAAAAGGGGCTGCTTGCTGCCATGAGCTCCTCTATTGCTTTATCTGAGGCCAATATTATAAATGCACAGGTACATACCACTCAGGAGAAAAAGGCAGTGAGTATATTTGAGGTTGAGGTAAGTGATCTAAAGCACCTTCAGAATATAATCAATTCCATGCAAAACATCAAAGGTGTTATCAATGTTGAAAGACTGAGAACATGAACTAATTAGACATTGGTGACAAATCCAGACCTTATGCAACGGGTACAGACATTAATCCTTTTTACCGCCCCGTTTCTAACTGCCTTTACCTTTTGAATATTTGGGTACCATCTCCTTTTGGTTTTATTATTGGCATGGCTGACATTATTACCAACTGATGGACCCTTTCCGCATATCTCACATACTCTTGCCATTCTAGACCTCACAACTCTATTGAACTAATTAAACATCCAGGAATTTCTATATATCCCCAGAACTTACCTTGATTCCATTGTCAATTAAAAGTGCTGTTAGTACCCCTTTTCCTTCTTTTAAACCATCATCATCCCAGATGTAATTAACACCACATGAAGGGCTCTTATCCTTTAAGATTGCTTTATCAGCCCCTACCAACATGGCAACATTCAAAGCTTCAATAGCGCCTTTTATAAACTGTGGGGTTACATCTCTGCCCTTTATATCTATAACCCTGGATCTGGACTTCAAGACATCGGATCCGTCCCCACTTTGGATTTTAGCAGGGGTTCTAGGCGTGGGAAGCCCCCCCATCTGTTCAGGGCAGATAGGGACAGCCCCTTCTTTCTCCAGAAGATCAAGAAGCTCAGGTTTGGTTTCACTAGAACCATCGTACCTGCAATTGACCCCTACCAGGCAGGCACTGACAACAATCATTTTCCCACCACGGGCATCTTCCATCAAAGAAATTTGATGGATTGCTCTTCTTGTTCTCTTCTGGTGATCTCACCGATAATATATGCTTCTTCTTTCAAACCTTTTAGTCTCAGAAGAACTTCATCGACATCAGGGGGGGATACGACTACCACCATTCCTATACCATTATTGAAGGTTCTAAACATTTCATATTCGTCAACATTCCCCTTCTCTTTGATAAACCTGAATATGTGAGGAATCTCCCATGAATCTTTATATATCAGTGCTTGGCAGCTTTGGGGCAGTATCCGTGGTATGTTTTCTAGCAATCCTCCCCCAGTAATATGGGACATCCCCTGGATGTTGAAATCCCTTATCAAGTTCAGAATAGCCTTTACATATATCTTTGTAGGTTTAAGCAGTTCTTCACCGAGTGGGCTTTGGATCCCTTCTACTTTAGCATTTATATCCAGGTTAAGATCATCAAATATTATCTTCCTGACCAGAGAGTATCCATTACTGTGTAAACCGTTAGAGGCAATTCCTATCAGTTTATCCCCTACGGTTATAGCAGAGCCATCGATAATCTTATCATTATCAACAACCCCTAATGCAAAACCTACTAAATCATATTCTTCATCCTTGTAAAAAGATGGTATCTCGGCAGTTTCTCCACCTATTAAGGAACAGTTAGCCTCTTTGCATCCATCGGTAACCCCCTTAATGATCTCTTCAGCTCTATTTAGCACCAATTTGCTTGTAGATATATAATCCAGGAAGAAAAGGGGTTCGGCGCCTAAGGTTATTATGTCATTCACACACATGGCCACCAAATCGATCCCAACAGTATCGTGCTTATCCATCATAAATGCAATTTTTAACTTGGTTCCGACTCCATCGGTAGAGGATACGAGAATTGGCTTTTTGTACTTTCTTGTATTTAATGAAAATAGACCACCAAACCCACCGATTTCTGTCATAACTTCAGGTCTAAATGTGGATTTGACCAGGGGTTTTATCCTTTTTACAAATTCATTACCTGCGTCAATATCCACACCCGCGTTTTTGTATGTGTTTTTCTCACCCAATTTCCGCTCCTTTTTAGATTCCATGGGAATCCCTCAACACAGGAAGATTTCTTGTCCGACGATTATAAAAGAACAAAAGCCGGGTAAGATTACCCGACCAGTCATTGTCTCCCCATTATTATCATAGGAATCCGCCTCTGGCGGATAAATTTACAGTTTCTAAATATTAGCCTGTACCTCTTAAGATGTCAAACCTTTTTTCTTGTCAAGACTAGAATATTTTGATAGAAGCAAATTGGATTTATGTGTAACGAGTTGAAATTAAAACTAAATTAAAACCAGAAACTTACTATGAGAGAACTTGGGGATATTATTGCAGCCTTATATAAACCACTGGACTATGTTTCAAAGAACTCCTTTGCCAATCTTGAGATTGTTAAGGATTTGGAAATCCATGTTATGAATCTAGCCAGGCAGGCTCTATCCCTGCCTTTAGACTCAGAGAAAGTCAGCTTTATTCAGGGGTTGGCAAGAAACTTTACAGGTTTTGATTCCTTAGATGTCTCTTCAAAGAAGATCAGGGTTATGGATTCTCTGAGGGTGCTTGAACGGATAAAAGATGATAACCAGTGCCCGCCGTCATTAGAAAAAGAAGTTTCATTGGTTGAGTTCTTAAAGAAAAGGAGAGAGATGTACACACCTATTCAATTTATGAAGGGTGTTGGTCCTAAATTGGCAAGTGTCTTGAAAAAGAAGGGAATTGAAACCGTTGAAGATGCCCTTTATTTTCTTCCCCGAAAGTATGAAGACAGGAGAAATATAAAGTCGATATCGAAACTAGAGGTTGGAAAAACCGAGACAGTCATGGGGGAGATAATAGCCTTGGGAGTCACCTCTTACAAAAAGAATCGAAGGGGAGTCTTCGAGATGATTGTGGGAGATGGGAGTGGCGCTATTACTGCCAAGTGGTTTGTTTATAGTCATAGTCACTTTAAAAATAGGTTTAAAAAAGGGCAAAAGGTGATCCTGTCTGGGGAGATAAAGGTTTATCGTTTTCAAAAAGAGATTCACCACCCGGACATTGAGGCAGTTAATGATATGAGTGATTCTTTTAATTTCAATCGCATTGTACCTGTCTACTCTGAATCTGAAGGACTGTACCAAAAAACGCTAAGGAAGATAATGAAAAACATCGTGGATAGGTATTCGGATTCTATCCAAAGTGCTATACCTTCATATATATGCCTCCGACAGAACCTAACAGAGCTTTCTGAGGCTATAAGGGAGTTACACTCTCCAGAACATGACTGTAACCTTTCAGATATCGTATCTGGCAGATCCCCTGCCTACAGAACCATCATCTTTGATGAGTTTTTCTTTTTAGAATTAGGATTAGCCCTCAGGAAGAAGGGGGTTACAGTTGAGAAAGGGATTGCCTTTGATATTACCGGAGAGAATAGAGATAGGCTGATAAAGTCTTTACCGTTTAGCCTGACCAATGCACAAAAAAGGGTGGTTACTGAGATTGAAGAGGATATGAGACGTCCTTATCCAATGAACAGACTCATTCAGGGGGATGTGGGAAGTGGTAAGACTATTGTGGCGTTGCTCTCATCCTTAATAGCACTGGAGAATGGTTATCAGGTCAGTATTATGGCCCCCACCGAGATTTTGGCTGAACAGCACTTTTCTAATATTCAACATCTGACCAAAAAATTCGGAGTAAAAGCGGTTCTGCTTAGCAGTAGTATAAAAAAAACACAGAAAGATAAGGTTCTTAATGCCATTAAAGAGGGCAGTATTGATATTACTGTAGGCACTCATGCTGTTATACAGGAAACCGTTGAGTTTAACAAGCTGGGGCTTGGAGTTATTGATGAACAGCACAGGTTTGGGGTAATACAAAGGGCGATGTTGAAGCGAAAAGGGTATAATCCGGATATATTGGTAATGACTGCAACACCAATTCCAAGGACACTGGCATTGACTGTATACGGGGATCTGGATGTTTCAATACTCGATGAAATGCCCCCGGGCAGGAGACCTGTAGTTACAAAGTTGTACCATGAAAGAGATCGAGAAAAGGTGTACGAAATTGTACGTAAGGAGACAGAAAAGGGTAGACAGGCATATGTAGTTTATCCCCTGGTGGAAGAATCTGAAAAGCTGGATTTGAAAGATGCAACTCAAATGGCCGAGCACTTTCAGAAAGACGTTTTCCCAAAGTGCAATATTGGTCTGCTCCATGGAAGGATGAAGTACGAGGAAAAAGAGAATGTTATGTTGGCGTTTAAGGAAAAAACGATAGATATTTTAGTCTCAACAACTGTGATTGAAGTTGGGATTGATATACCCAATGCATCAGTTATGCTGATAGAGCATGCTGAAAGGTTTGGATTGTCCCAGCTCCATCAATTGCGGGGGAGAATCGGTAGAGGTGAGTTCCCCTCCCTATGTCTTCTCCTTGCCCAGTACAGTAAATCAGATGATGCCAGGCGGCGGCTCAGGATAATGGAGAGCACTACTGATGGGTTTAAGATATCCGAGGAGGACCTGTCTATAAGAGGACCGGGCGATTTCATGGGGACACGTCAGTCTGGGTTGCCAGACTTCAGGGTGGCAAATATCGTTAGAGATATAAAGGTGCTTCAGGAGGCAAGAAAGGAGGCCTTTGAAGTGGTAGAAAGGGATCCAAACCTGGCAGATCCATCCCATAGATACCTGAAAGAGATACTAAAGGAGAGATGGAAGGGTAGACTCGAACTGGCAGGCGTGGGGTAGTAAGGGATGGAAGCATAAATCTCTTGACATACTTGAGGTAAAGAAGTAGCGTTTTATCTGTTTCTCTGTGTTCTCTGTGGTGAATTCTGACAATGCCATAAGAAAGGAAGGGAGGTGAATGGGAAACTCTATAAATGACCGATAATTGGTAGTGCGAAGTGGATAAGATAAATGGAATTTTTCTCTTTCTGGAAGGAGGGTAAAAGATGCAAAAGTCAATCTTTTTTAAAGTAATAGGTTTTTTAGCCCTGTTTTTGATATTGATAATTGGTTATTCGCCGGGACAAATCAAGGCTGAATCGAATGTTTTAAAGATTGGGGTTGTACAACCCCTTTCGGGAGCTGCTGCTTTTTTAGCTATCCCCATGCTTAAGTCAGCGGAGATGGCAGCCGAAGATATTAACAATAGAGGAGGTGTGAAGGTAGCAGGGAAAAAGTATACTATAAAGATCGTTTCTGCTGATGATGGGTATACCTCTGCCGGTGGTGTGGCTGCCTTCAACAGACTTATATTAAAGAAGGGAGTAAAATTTATAATAGGGTCTTTA
>WOUX01000032.1 GCA_009773075.1 bacterium
ATTCATGAAGGAGCTTTAAGTCGTCATTTCTCCTTTCTCACCTAAAATTGCCACTCTTGGGATATTAAAGCATTTATCTCCAATGTAGTTATCTTACGTTGTTACCGTGATAGCTTTGAAAATGCGAAATTTTGGGAGTCTCTTCTTATGTTTGATATAGTGATCTCTAATGGGAAAATAATAGATGGAGCCGGTACATTACCCTACATGGGTAATATTGGAATAAAGGGTGACGCGATTTTAAAGATAGAGGCGACCACTTCTCTTTCAGGAAACAGGATTATTGATGCCGAAGGCATGGTGGTATCTCCTGGATTTGTAGATATACACGGCCATTCCGATTATTTTCTTTTGGTAAATCCACAGGCAGAGAGCAAGGTTCGTCAGGGGGTAACCACAGAGATCGGGGGAAACTGCGGCTATTCAGCGGCTCCAATCTTTGGAGAAGAGGCATATGAAAGAGAGATCGAATACAGGAAAGAGTTTTCCCTGGATTTGAACTGGCATACCGTTCAGGGATACAGTGAGTTACTGAAAAGGATCGGTATCTCCATGAATTTTGCCATACTCTTAGGCCACAATACCATCCGTGCTTCGGTAATGGGCAAAGAGAACAGAAACCCTAGCAAGAAAGAGTTAGGAGATATGTGCATTGCTGTGGAGAAAGGAATGGAAGAGGGTGCCTTCGGTCTCTCAACAGGTCTTATCTATTCCCCAGCCTGTTTCGCTAAAATAGATGAGATGGTTGCCCTGAACAATGTGGTAAAAAAGCACAAAGGGGTGTTTACAACCCATATGCGGAGTGAGGACGATCTGGTGTTAGAGGCAATTGAGGAGGTGATTGAGGTAGCGAGAAGGACCCATGTCCCCCTTCAGATATCCCATTTAAAGACCTCCAGGGAAAGGAATTGGAATAAACTGGATAGGATGTTTCAGGTTATAGAAAGAGCCATAGATGAAGGATTGGATATAACCTGTGATCGTTATCCGTACATCGCTTCAAATACCGGGCTTCAGGCTATACTGCCTGACTGGGCATCTGAAGGAGACAAGAAAACGAGGATTGACAGGTTAAGAGATGAGACAGTAAGGGGAAAAATAAAAGATGAGATATTAAGAAAACACACTGAACCAGGTTATTGGGAAACCATAGTAATATCCACAGTGGCATCAGAAAAAAATAGGGGATATGAAGGTATGAACATTGATGAGGCAGCGAATATGGCTGGAAAAGCCCCTTTTGATTTCACTATGGATGTCCTGATAGAAGAAGATATGAACGTTTCTGCCAACTATTTTACCATGTGTGAGGAAAACCTGGCGAAGATATACAGGAAGCCTTATACTATGATAGGGTCGGATTCTGCCTGTCGTGCCCATTATGGTCCACTGGCAGAGGGTAAACCCCATCCCAGGGCTTTTGGAACATTTCCAAGGGTATTGGCTATATATGTAAGAGAGAAGGGCATTATGGATATCTCCACAGCAGTGAAGAAGATGACATCTGATCCATGCAGAAAGCTGGGTATCCAAAAAAGAGGCGAGTTAAGAGAGGGATTCTATGCTGACGTGGTAATCTTCAATCCGGATACGATACTGGATAAGGCTACCTTTTCTGAACCTATACAGTATCCTGAAGGGATTGAGTATGTTATAGTTAATGGAAATGTTACCGTGGAAAAGGGTAAACATACAGAGTGTAAGAGTGGGAGGGTATTGAGAAAGACATGAGTAAACGGCATCCTCTTATTGGAATTACCTCGGATTACCATAAAGGGGGAGATATATTCAAAGGTCCGGCGTACTTTATAGGGGAAAACTATGTCTCTGCGGTTAGAGAAGCAGGTGGGATACCTATAGTCCTGCCTTATAGTTCTGACAGAAAATTAGTGGAGAGCCTCGCAGAGAGGATTGATGGCCTTCTTATAACAGGGGGAAATTTTGATATAAATCCTGTCTTCTATGGAGAAGACCCTATTGATGAAATTGGAGAGTTAAATAATAAAAGAACTGCCTTTGAGATGGAGATTGCAAGGATTGCATTGGAAAGAGACATGCCTGTATTGGGAATCTGTGGTGGTGAACAGTTGTTAAATGTAGCAGGTGGTGGCAGTCTCTATCAAGACATAAAGGCTCAGGTGAGGGGGGCTTCTAACCATCAGCAGAAGATGCCTAAATCAGAAACGCACCATTCAGTAATTATAGAAACTGACACAAAATTGTACTCAATCCTGGAGTGTGAGGCCATAGAAGTAAACAGTACCCATCATCAGTCCATAAAGGAAGCAGGGAAGGGATTTATCCTCAATGCAAAAGCCCCTGATGGGATTGTGGAGGGGATCGAAAGTGATAGCCATAGGTTTGTCTTAGGGGTTCAATGGCATCCCGAGTTTCTCTACCAGAAAGAGAAAAGGTTCAAGAGGCTTTTTGAGGCGTTTGTTAAGAGTTGTAAAAAAAAGGCCGAGATTTCTGGGATTTAGACCCGGGGTTCGAAGCTTTATACATAGTCAATATAATCACTTCAATATCACTTTGATAATTAATGTTGAAGCGAAAAGGGGCAATTTTCCACAGCTCTCATTATGTATGAGGGTTGGTGTTAATAAGCTATTGAAGGAATTGAATAAAGGTAAAGGCCAAGTTCTTAGATATTTTGTTCTTCAGTGTATAGATTTGTTATGCCCATTTATGAAGATCGGCGGCTAGCTTTACGTCTCCTTCGGGCAGCCTCGAGTCTTTTCCGTTTCTTTTTGACACTGGGTTTCTCGTAAAATCGTCGATGTTTAAGTTCCTTTTGTACACCTTCCAGTTGCATCCTTTTCTTGAGTACCTTAATGGCCTTTTCAATATCTCCCTTAACTTCTACAGTAATGGACATTAAACTTCCTTTCCCATAGCAAAACTCTGGATATTCCTACCTAAATGGAAGTATAAAGTCTTGCCAGTTAAACGATGGTTGAAACTTATAGCTATATTCTCCCCTATATTTTATACAATAACACGACCTTAGCTTTTTCACTTAAACTGTATCCACTAGGGCATATCCTTCTTTGACTTCTGTGCCTTTAAAGGGTGTTTGTAAAGACACAATACAAGTCCGCCGAAAATCTTTTTCTCTACAGGGATCGTCAGAGAATAGAGGAATACCCCATTAAAACAAAAAACCCTCAGGATACCAGGAAGTTCTGAGGTTAAAAAATAAAAAACTCTTTGGCTTCCTAAAAAGTTATGTTTTCTATGCTAAAATAAATAAATATAAAAATCAAGCACTAAATTTTTATTGTTCTGTAGCAATTGTTTGGAGAGGGTAAAATTTTATCAACGACCTCTTTATGTTCCCTGCATCCAACGATGGCTTTCACATCATCGTAATCTGCGGGATGGTATGGTAGGAGGTATTTATTCTTAATCCTTATTATACGCTTTATGGATTCTTCGATCCTTGCTTCAGACAATTTCCCTTCATTTATCGCCTTAAAGACAGACTGAATGGCATTTTTTTGTTTCTCTATATTGTTTCCAATGAGGATAACGTCTACCCCTGCGTTTATAGCATTTACCGTAGCCTCTCCAATAGGATAGTTTTTAGCTATAGCGCCCATCTCCATATCGTCGCTTATAATCAACCCTTTAAACCCCAGTTTCTTTCTTAACAGACTTTTTAGTATCCTCTCAGAGAGAGTGGCAAACATAAAAATGTCCCATGCGGGGTAAAGGACATGTGCGGTCATTATTGCCTCTAAACCCACTTCGATAGCTTCTATGAATGGTTTCAATTCTACCCTTTCTAATCTCCTGGCATCATGTCTAACCACAGGTAGTTGTTTATGGGAGTCCAGGTCTGTATCACCATGGCCTGGAAAGTGTTTGCCAGTGGCTATCACTCCATTTTCCTGAAGCCCTTTTATAAAGGCATTACCAAGGGTTGAGACTACAGAGGGGTTGGCGCCAAAAGACCGATCTCCTATCACAGGATTATCAGGGTTTGTATTGACATCCAGGACAGGGGCAAGATCCATATTTATCCCGACAGACCGTATTTCCCTCGCTAAAATCCTGCCAAGGTTACGGACCAGTTCAACAGTCTTATACTTCTCATAAGAAAATTCTGTACGGCTTTTTCCCTCTTTTTTGATCTCCTTCAACTCTTTCTCAAATATCTTTCCCAAGATGCCTGCAGGTGGGAATTGGGTAAAGGGTTCTTTCAGTCTGGATACCCTTCCTCCCTCCTGGTCAATTGATAGAAATAGAGGGGTGTCTGGTGAAAGGCTCTGGAGATCATCGCATAGATTAGCCAGTTGTATGGGGTCTTTGTAGTTTCTGGAAAATAGAATTACACCGCCAATCTGATAATGTTGAACTATATCCATCAGATTTTTAGATACCTTACAGCCGTCGAAGCCAATCATAAACATCTGACCAACTCTATATTTTATCACCAGTTGCCCTCCTTAGTCCTTTCTCACATCCAGTGTGTCTCTTAATCCATCTCCAAGAAAATTAAAGCCCAGTACTGTTATCATAATAGCCAATCCTGGAAATATGGTCATATGAGGGGCTACCAGCAGAAACTGTACCCCTTCATTCAACATGCTCCCCCAGCTTGGGGTGGGTGGCTGAGCCCCCAATCCTAAAAAGCTCAAGCTTGCCTCAGAGAGGATTACCGCCGCCATTCCAAAGGTAGTCTCTACGATCAGAGGTGAAAGGATATTCGGGAGGATATGGTGCATTATTATCCTGGGGGGCTTTGCTCCCAATGCCCTGGCGGCAACTATATACTCTCGCTCCTTTACGGTAAGTATCTGTCCCCTCACAATCCTGGCATAACCAACCCATCCTGTTACACATAAAGCCAGTATTACATTATTGAGGCTTGGCCCCAGGACTGATGTCAAAGCAATTGCCAAAAGAATACCAGGGAACGCTAAGAGTATATCCACGATCCTCATGAATAACTCGTCTATCCAGCCCCCATTGTAGCCAGCCAAAGACCCTATAAATGTCCCGATCAAGAGTGATATGCCCACTACAGCCAACCCCACGAATACTGAGATTCTGGAACCATAGATTATCCTGCTCAGATTATCCCTTCCCAGTTTGTCTTGCCCGAGGAGATGTTCCTGGCTTGATGGATTTAACCCTCCTTTTAAACTCTGCTCAAAGGGATTGGAAGGGGCTAAATAAGGGGCGAAGACAGCCGCAAATACCAATATGACAATTATAAACAATCCTACTATAGCAAGTTTATTTCTAAACATTTCACTCGAATCCTTGACCCCTTAAATCCTTTTCATCGACCAACTCTTTGGGAGATGAACCTTATCTCAATTTAATCCTTGGATCGATATATGAATATACAATATCCGTTATGAGATTTATCAAGACATAGCTGATGGATATTATCAAAACACACCCCTGTACCAGGGGATAGTCCCTGGTGTTTATGGCCTGAATGAGAAGCCTGCCTATCCCCGGCCAGGAAAAGATAGTCTCGGTAATGATTGCGCCGGCCAGTAGGGCACCAAACTGCAATCCAACTATTGTTACGACAGGAACCAGGGCATTTTTAAGGGCATGTTTGAGGATAACCCTTACCTCCGATAACCCTTTAGCCCTGGCAGCAACAATATACTCCTGGCTAATTACCTCAAGCATGCTTGCTCTAACCATTCTGGAGAGTATGGCAGCCATTCCCGTACCCAGTGTGATGGCAGGGAGTACGATACTGCTAAGTCCCTCATCCCCTGAGATTGGAAACAAGCCCATATTAACAGATAAGACAATCATCAGCATTGGGCCTAACCAGAAATTAGGCATGGATACCCCCAGGAGTGCAAAGAACATGGAAGAATTGTCCATGAAGGAATACTGCCTAATGGCAGAGTAAATCCCAGCGGGCAGGGATATGAGTAATGCCATTATCATGGCTGCAACGGTAAGTTTTATGGTTGCAGGGTATCTCTTCAGAATCAGCTCTATAACTGGTTTTCTGCTGTGGAGTGAGTTGCCAAAATTGCCCCTTATGACACCCCCTACAAAGAGGAGGTATTGCTTCCCCAGAGGCTCATCAAGTCTGAGTTGTTTCCTCAATGTTTCCTTATCAGCAATCTGAGCATTCTCTCCCAGCATAAGATCAACAGGGTCTCCAGGGATGAGATGGATGAGTAGGAAGACCAGGGTTAGTACCCCAAAGACGACGGGAAAAAGCAGTAGTAATCGTTTTATTATAAAGGCTTTCACAACCAATCCGTTATTATTCTGGATCCTGACTTCTGTCTCCTGACTTCTCTCAGAATCTCAATCATCCATCCACACATCCCTCAGGGAGATAAAATCCCCTGCGGGATACACCACAAAACCATGAACCGATTTATTCATAGCCGCTATATTGGTAGTATACCATAGACTTACATAGGGAATGTCCTCTGCCAGTATTTTCTGTATCTCACTGTAAACCTTCTTTCTCCTGGATATGTTCAGAGTAACTCTACCCTCTCCAGTTAGTTTATCTAGGCTTTGGTTTACATATCCTCCACGATTTGCACCATTAGGAGGGATGCTGGAAGAATGAAAGATATAATATAGCATGTCAGGATCGGCAATGCCAACCCATGATAGGCTATACATCTGAAAGTTCCCTGACTTTATGTCCGAATAGAGGGTTCCCCATTCATAACTCATAATGTCTATGCCGATCCCCACAACTCTCAGTTGCTGTTGAATAATCTCTGCTATCCTCTTTCTAAGCTGGTCAGTGGATGTCTTGAATGTCAGTTTAAACCTCGTATCCAGGCCATCACCATCAGGGTCTTTAAACCCTGCCTCGTCCAGCAGTCTTAATGCCTTTGTTTTATTGTATTCAAAGACCTTAACGTTTTTCTCATATGCCCAATTATGGGGAGAAAGAATTCCACTGGCGGAGGTAGCCGATCCCTTTAATATATACCTTATTATTGCTTCCTTATCTATAGCATGGGCAATAGCCTCTCTGACCTTTATATTCTTCAAAACAGGATCTTTTAGATTGAATCCAAGATAGGAATAGGTAGTTCCTTCCTCTTTGACAATCTTTAAGTTATCCCTTTTCTCCAAAAAGGGGAACAAATCCGGAGGGATGTCGTTCTGCAAAAGGTGGATACCCCCCTGACTCAATTCCAGCAACCTGACCGTGCTATCGGGTACTATCTTGAAGACTATCCCGTTCAACCTGGGTTGACCCTCAAAGTAATGAGTGTTCGCCTTCAGTATTATTTTCTCGTCAGGGAGAAACCCTGTCAGTTTAAATGGTCCGGTCCCCAGGGGTTGATTACTAAACTTGTCTCCGGATTTCTCGGCAGCATGCTTTGGAACAATCCCAATAATTGCCATGTTTATTAAGAAAGGGGCAAACGGCTCTTTAAGTATAAATCTTACTGTATATTTATCCAGAGTCTCTATTGACTCAATCTTTTCAAAAGCACCCATATGGGGTGATTTGAAAGAAGGATTGAGGATTGTATCGAAGGTGTATTTTACGTCTTTTGAGGTAAGCTCTGAACCATCATGAAACTGAACCCCCTTTTTTAAATGAAATATATATGTGGTTTCATTGGGGTTATCCCACCTTTTAACTATATCTGGCACAGGGTTAAAATGGGGGTCTAGTTTGAAGAGGGGATTAAATAGGAGCTGAGTTAAACGGTAGGAATTTGCATCAGTGGCATACCTTGGGTCAAGGTTAGCGGGACTGCTCTCAAGACCTATGACAAGGGTATTTCTATCTGGTTTTGATTCTTTCAAACATGCTACAAGGGCTATTAAAAAGAAAATAGTAAAGAAAAGTGCACCGCTTATGGTTATGCGCTTACTTTCAATCAGAACCCGTATAAATAACGGCGAGAATATAGGTCGGCTCATTTCTACTTGAGGTCACTAAATGGGGAATGTTTGAGAGATAATAAATGGTATCTCCTGTAGATAAGATTTCCA
>WOUX01000033.1 GCA_009773075.1 bacterium
CTTTTTGTTGAAGAGGTCTGAGGGTTCGGGGGCAACCCTTAAAAGGGGAGAATAATGAAAGAAATCCTGATTGTTATATTTCACAGAACTCACTGACTATTTTTGATTATAACGTGGAGGTTTTAGGTGGGACCAATCCTTATGCTTTTCAAGAATCCAGGGGCTTTTTTCCTTTTGATGATTCCCCTTTTATATTCTGTAATAATCCATGAAGTTGCCCATGGCTGGGTAGCGGAAAAAATGGGGGACACAACCGCCAGATTGATGGGAAGAATAACCCTTAACCCGATTAAACACTTAGACCCCATCGGCACACTGATGCTTCTCTTCTTTGGTTTTGGGTGGGCTAAACCAGTCCCTGTTAATTTTTCAAATCTGAGAGACTATCGTAAAGGCATGATCCTGGTATCTGCCGCCGGCATCACTGCAAACATTACTCTGGCATTCCTGGCACTTTTGATCATAAAGATGAATATCTTTTCTCCCTGGGGAACAATGGCAGCCATATTATCAGTCCTTGCCAGGATAAATATCATTTTGGCAGCCTTTAATCTGATACCCATCCCTCCTTTAGATGGTTCTAAGATACTGATGGGTTTTGTTTCCAATAGAGTTCAATACCAACTGATGCAATTAGAACCGTACGGGATGTTTATCATATTAGGTCTACTATTCTTTGGCTTGTTAAATCCGTTGATCACATTCTTTGAGCAGATAATCGTAACTATTATCAATTCGATTCTGTAGTTGTGCTAGCGCCCCGTTCTTTCAGGACGAACTACTTAAGGTGAAAACAAAAAAGGAGGGTACCTATGGCTGTGGAGTTTAAAAAAATTGGGAATACGGCTTCGATTCTAAACCCGATGAATGCGTTTCAGGAGGATAGGCAGTCTACTGAAATCCGTTTTGATCCGTTAACAGGTGTAAAGAGGCTCTTCAATGCGGGGTTAACAGAAAAGGCGAAGATGTTCTATCAGCCTACCGATGAAAACCTGATAGAAATGATAGTAAATAAGACAAAAGAAACCTGTATATTCTGTCCCCAAAACCTGGAAAAGGTAACACCAAAATTTCCGCCGGACATCTTACCTGAAGGAAGATTTAGGAAGGGGGATTCGTGGGTATTCCCAAATCTTTTTCAGATTTATGAAGTCACTGCCATAGGTATTATTGGGAAGGATCACTTTCTAAAGACTGACGAATTCTCGCCCGAAATGCTAAAAAACAGTTTTGGTACCTTTATTGATTTTTTTCAGACAATAAATAGCAGAAGGCCAGAACTTAAATATGCCATTTTCGGGATGAATTACCTCCCCCCTGCTGCATCATCTCAGATCCACCCTCATAACCAGATTTACATGAGCAAAAATCCCTTTTATTATGTAGACTGGATGATGAGAGAAAGTAAGGCTTACCTTGACAGAAAGTCTAAGAACTTCTGGCATGATCTCATAGAGACTGAGAAAGAACTGGGGGAAAGGTATGTGGGTAAAACAGGAAATGTAGAGTGGATAGCCTCATTTGCCCCAATGGCAAGCAATGAGTTTGTAGGGATACTCCCTGAAAGGTCAAATTATTTTGAATACGATGATAAAGACCTGGATGGCATATCAGAAGGATTAACCAGGATACTATCCTTCTACAAAAGGGATCTTAAAATGGGTTCTTTTAATTTCATCTTATACTCGGGTCCATTGGGAGACAAAAGTGATAGCTTTAGAGCAAGCGTAAAGGTAGCCACAAGACCCAATTTTAATGCTAATTATATGAGTGATATCCATTTCGCGCCGCTTTTTAACATGGAAAATTGGTTTGAAAATGTGCCGGAGTATCTGGCTGGTCGGCTAAAGAACTATTTTTAACATAACGTAAGGTTCCCTGACATATCTTTGGAGAGTTTTCTTCTTTTGTTTGCCATAGATGCAGCAAGAGTAATGGCATTCTTTAGACTCTCCGGATCAGCCTTTCCTGTGCCTGCTATATCGTATGCAGTCCCATGATCCACAGATGTCCTGATTATGGGCAATCCGAGGGTTACATTCACAGCGTTTTGAAAACTCAACAATTTCAAAGGGATAAGCCCCTGATCGTGGTACATACACACAACCACATCATAGTCTCCTCGGGAAGCATAGTAAAAAAGGGTATCAGAGGGAAGAGTTCCCACGGCATCGATCCCTGCATCCTTAGCTCTATTAATTGCCGGTATGATTATCCTTTCTTCCTCATCCCCAAATATTCCGCCTTCCCCTCCATGGGGGTTCAAAGAAGCCACAGCTATCCTGGGCTTTGATATGGCAAAATACTCCTTAAGGGAATTGTTTGTTACCTTGATAATGGTGAATATCCTTTGAGTATTTAAGAGGGCTGCCACATCTTTTAATCTGCAATGGGTTGTTACCAGGGCAACTCTTAACTTTTCCCCTGTAAGCATCATAACATAGTCTTTCGTATGGGTTAATTCAGCAAAGAGTTCGGTGTGCCCTGCATAGGCATAACCTGCCCTGTTTATCACCGCTTTGTTTATGGGTGCAGTAGTTATGGCTTCAATCTCTCCATCCAGCGCCAGTTTTGTTCCTGCCTTTATGTAGTCCACAACGGCTTTGCCAAATCTTTCGTCCGGTTTTCCCCAAGCTACTGCATTGGCATCAAGACTGGAAAGGTTCAATAAGTTTATTATTCCAGTCTGATATCTCTCTCCCCTTATGTTCGTAACAGTATTTACCTTAAGCTCCAATCCGAGAATTTGAACAACCCTTGAGATTACCCCCTGATCACCAAGGACAACGGGTCTGCAGATTTGGAATATCCGTGGATCAGAGAGTGCTTTTACAATTATTTCAGGGCCTACCCCTGCAGGGTCTCCCATGGTAATTCCAATCACAGAAAGTTCCATATTCTCCATTTCCCCACTTGGTTATTTATTTTCAGAGCAAGTTGATTCCATCTCACAGCTTCACCTTTATAAAAGACTTCTTTCTTAACCCTTCAGACCATTCCTTAAATTCCTTCTCCACCTTTTTTACATAAATGGTGTCTTTTATCTCATCCCTAACCTCTTCAAAAGGTCTAACCCCTTTTTCTTTTCTGTCCATAAGCTTAACTATGTGAAGGCCTAAACCGCTCCTGATTATGTCACTAACCTCTCCAACTTTAAGACTAAAAACAACCTTTTCTAAAAATGGTGTTACTTCCCCCCTCTTAAACCACCCCATGTCACCACCTGAATCTAATGAAGTGTCCTGAGAATACATTTTAGCCAGCTTTCCGAAGTCCTCCTTATTGCTTAACTTTACTAATAATTCTCTGGCTTTTTCATAGACGTCTTTTATTTTTGCTTCATCCGCGTTTGGGGGAATTGGAAGAAGTATATGTTGAATCCTTACCTCTGTTACTATCTTAAAAAAATCCATATTCTCGGTGTAATACTTTTTTAGTTCATCTTCATTCACCACCACCCTGGATTTAATTTCGCGATTTACGAGCATCATCTTCTCCATCCCCCGTCTGATTTGCTCTTTATACTTTTCAAGACTCAGCCCCTTTGATTCCAACTTTTCAACCAATTCTTTCCTTGAGATAGAGTTTTCTTTCTGTATATTCTCCAGGGCATTATCTATCTCCTTTTCAGATACAACTATCCCCATCTTCTTTGTTTCCTGTTCTATTAGCTTGTTATCAATAAGCCGATCCAGTACTTTCCTTTTAATTTCGGCTGGATCTTTTTCTGCACCATCAAAATTTATTGTACCCTCAGTGTCTTTTAATATGAAACTTACCGCTTCGTCCAATTCTGTAAGGGTAATAACCTCGCCATTAACTATGGCAACCACCTTGTCAATGGTCTCTGCGACTGCTTTAAGGTTTAAGCAAGAAATAGTAAAGGAGAGGATAAAAAACAGGATTAGAATCTGTTTTTTTGCAAGGTTCATCATACCTCCATCTGGGGTAGCGGCTTAAGTTGATTAAGCAAGACAAAGCTATCACGTGATAACGATTATTTCAATACGTTTTTAATCTCATCTAAAATACTTTTCCAGTTATCATTATTGAAGGGTATGCTTAGCTTTAAATCAGGAGAAAATCTATATCTTTTCCCGTCACTGACGATGAGTTGGAGGATCTTTCCAAGAGATGCTTCAGCCCTGGGATCAAATGACAAAATGATTTCCCTTCCATTGTAATCAGCGCTGGTAATAAGAAATCTTTTAAGCAGAATTTTAATCCTCACCGCTTCAAGTAGATTTTCGACTAGGGGGGGTATTTTCCCAAATCTGTCAGTAACCTCTCTCATCATCTCTCCTAGTTCCTCATCCGAGCTGATAGATGTAAGTCTCTTATAAACCATCAACCGTTGATTGGTATCTCTAATATAGTCTTCAGGGATGTAGGCAGGAATCTTAATGTTGATCTCCGGTTGAATCTCATAGATAACCTCTTCCCCCTTAAGTTCTTTAATAGTTCTTTCCAGCAATTCATTGTACATATCATAGCCAACGGTGGCAATATGCCCGGATTGAGAGTTTCCCAGAATGTTTCCTGCTCCTCTTATTTCCAGATCATGTGTTGCCAGTCTGAATCCGGAACCCAATTCGGTAAGTTCAGAGAGAGCCTTTACCCGCTTCAACGCGTTACTCGATATGAGATATTTCCCTGGTACCAGTAAATAGGCATATGCCTGTTCCTTCGCCCTTCCTACCCTCCCTCGAAGTTGGTACATTTGGGCTAAACCCAATCTGTCGGCACGATTTATGATAATCGTATTTGCAGAGGGAAAATCCAGCCCTGATTCAATTATGGTAGTACAAACCAAAAGGTTGATCTCTTTATTGATAAAGGAAAGCATTACTTTTTCCAGGTCCCCCTCTACCATCTGCCCATGGGCAACACCAACCCTGGCTTCGGGAACCAATTTTCTTAGATACCTTACCATTGCAGGTATACCTTCTACCCGATTATGAACAAAGAATACCTGTCCTTCCCTCTCAATTTCTCTAAGTATTGTCCTTCTGATTATATCGTCGTCGAATTTAGTAATATAGGTCTTGATGGCCAGACGATCCTCGGGCGGTGTGTTAATTACACTTAAATCCCTGACTCCCATCATAGACATATAAAGGGTCCTTGGGATAGGGGTAGCTGTCATGGTAATCACATCCACTAGTTTTTTCAGTTTCTTTAGCTTTTCTTTATGGGAAACACCAAATCGGTGTTCCTCATCTATAACCAACAACCCCAAATTCTTGAAGCTCACGTCCTTTTGAAGCAAACGGTGAGTCCCAATTACAATATCGATCTCTCCATCCTTCAGCTTATTGAGAATAGTCTTTTGTTCCTGACGGGTTCTGAACCTACTAAGCATATCTATAAATACAGGATATGGTTTGAGCCTCTGTGCGAAGGTTTGATAATGCTGCTGAGCCAGTACAGTAGTTGGAACCAATACTGCCACCTGTTTCCCATCCATTGCTGCTTTGAATGATGCCCTGAGGGCGACTTCAGTCTTGCCAAAACCCACATCACCGCATATGAGTCTTTCCATAGGCCTTTCGTCTTCCATGTCCCTCATTACACTTTCAATAGCCTCCAACTGATCGGGAGTCTCCTCATATTGGAAAGCAGCTTCAAATTCTCTGTAATAATGATCCTTTTTTGAGAAGGCAAAACCCTTTTGCACATTTCTTAATGCATATAACTTTAAAAGATCTTCAGCCATCTCTTTAATGGATTCTTTAACTTTTTTCTTTTTGTTTTCCCAAGAACGTCCTCCCAGTTTATCCAATTTGGGGGAGTGTCCTTTAACCCCCAGGTACTTTTGGAGGAGATTTAATCTGGTAACTGGAAGATAGAGTTTATCCCCATCCATATATTCCAAGAGGAGATAGTCATTCTCTGTTCCATCTACGTCAAGCTTTCTCAATCCAAGGTATAATCCCACTCCATGGTCTACATGGACTACATAGTCATCTACTTTGAGATCACCAAAGGTCGATATTCTATAATCATCCTCAAGCTTGGCTTTAGGATGTCGCCTTTTTCTCTCACCAAATATCTCTTCCTCTGTTACTATTATAATTTTTGTGTGAGGCCAACGGAATCCTGACAAAAGACTACCAAGCTGAATCCTCATCCTTGGCACTGATCCAGACAGATTGACTTCCTTTATCTGGGATTGAAAGGATGGTCCCGGATCGAGCCCAAAGGGTAGATTATAGTCTTTTAAGATTTCAAAGAGCCTCCTAGCCTGAGAATCGGTATGGCATACCAGAAAGATCTGATGGCTATCCTCCAGCCAAATTCTAATCTTTTCTACAAAAACACCCAGTATTCCTTCATCCGACCTTAAGTGTATGAACTCTTTCCTTATATCTTCATTTCCTTCCGTGTAAAACTCAATGAAAGTCTCATCGGGCTGATGAATATCAAACCTCTCTAGCAACATAACCTGAAATCTTTCGAGGTTCGAGTTAATCTCATGCAGAGTTAGGTATAGTTCAGAAACTTCAGGATAAAATTCTTTTCGCCTGAGGGATCTTTGATGGCCTTCCTTTATCTCATCTCCGTATTTATGTCCCTCTTTTTCTGTCTCCCACCTCTCACTCATCATTAAAATGGCATCTTGGGGTAGATAATCGAAGAAGGTATCCAGTTTCGGATAGAAAAAAGGAAGAAAAAAGTCAATTCCTGGAAAGGTTGCTGAGTTCCTTATCTCATCGGAGAGTTCATCGCTTATACTCCTGGGGAGATCGTTGTCATCGGCCTTATTCCTAATCCTTTTGATGGCATAATCGGTAGTCGTACTATTTAAGATGATCTCCCTAACAGGAAGAATTGTGGCTTTTTTTAAAGAGTTTAATGAGCGTTGAGATATCATATCAAAGTGCCTGATGGATTCTATCTCATTTCCAAAAAACTCCAGTCTGATAGGATTTTCAAAAAGGGGAGGAAAGATATCAACGATTCCCCCACGAACGCTGTATTCTCCCTTGGCCTCAACCACACTAACATGGGTATAACCACCTTCAACCATTTTTTCGATCAGTCTGTCTCGATTAATCTCCTGTCCATTATATATCTGTTCTGCAGCATTCTCGATAATGCCCTTAGCTACTACTCTTTGCATTAATGCAGAAAGAGTAGTAATGATAATAGATTCAAAACCCATCGTAAGAGAGTACAAAACCTCGAGTCTCTTACATATAATATCTGGTGAGGGTGAGAGGGTATCGAATGGAAAGGTATCCCACGGAGGGTATAGAAGGCATTTAAGCTGTTCTGGTGAAGAATTGGAATCTTCTTCACCTAAAAAAAACCTTAAATCATTACAAAAAACCTGGGCATCTGTCATAGTTGGGGTAATTATGACAAAAACTCTGTTCAACTTTTCTTTCAGAAGGTACGTAAGAAATGCCTTGGAAGATCCTTTTAACCCGGAGGCCCATATTTCTCTTTTCCTGTCATCTATAGCCCTTAATAATTTGGATATAGCTGGCTCTTCATAAAATACCCTTTCAGCAGATAAATTCACATCCTGCATCTAACCTTAACCCCTAAAACCCTTTATTCCTGAACATTACCACCTTCTTCATCCTTCGATAACAGAACCTCTATTTGCCTGTTGGCTTCTTTGAGCCTCTCTGCTAATTCTCTTAGTATCTTCATCGCAATATCCGAGTTTGCCTGAATCAACGCCTCAAAGGTCTCAGGGTTAATAACCAATATCTCACTATCTTCAGTTACCTCTGCCGTTGCTGAACGAGGGCCATCAGTTAGTATTGCCATCTCTCCAAAAAAATCTCCACTGGATAGTGTAGTCAGAATCCTATCTGCGCCTCCTGCTTTTTTTGTTATCTTCACTTTCCCAGATTGAATAATGTACATCTCTTTCCCAGATTCATTCCTTATATGAATGCCTTCTTTAACAGGGTAACGTCCCTTCTATAATATGCTGAAACCAGCTCGGCACAGAATAGTAGAATGCACGAAGAGTAAAATACCCATAATACTAAAATTATCATAGCTTCAAGTGATCCATAAACTATCCCATAATTGGGATTTCTGCCTAGATACCATGCTAATATGTATTTGGCAACTTCCCATAGGAAGGCATATAAGGTTCCTCCAACCATACAGTACTTAAGCGGGATCTTGGTATTGGGAATAACTTTAAATAGCAATATAAAGGCAGAAGCTATTAACAAGTATGGGAATACGTACCTGATAAGCACACTACCGGCAAAAAGGATATGCAGGTCAGTTCCAAATACAATAAAGGTATCTACCTTCTCTAAAGCCTTTCCTAATGTGGTTATTAGTATTGAAGTGGTCAGGATAACACAGCCAACGGGTATCATTGTAAATGCCAATAGTTTTGAATAAAAAAAGTGCCTCTTCTTCTTTACTTTGAATACAGTATTCAATGCAAACTCCAGTGAGGTGAATATTAGGCCGGCTGTCCAAATTAGAGACAGTACTCCAACCCAACCCAGCACTTCACTTTTATTCATTATCCTTTTTGTCTCCTCGAAAACCATCGTATCTATTTGTGGAATAAGCTCTCTGGTAAAAGACACAGCAGCCCTGTATACATCTTCCGAGGAACCAAGTATATATCCCGTCAATGATAAGAGAAGAAAAAAGAAAGGGATCAAGGATAGGATTGAATAGAAGGCTATGGCAGCTGAAAGATTCAACCCCCCGTTTAGTCTGTAGGATCGAAAGGATTCGATAATTATATCCCAGAAGCTTCTAGAATAATAAATAATATCGCTCTTAAACATACTCCTATTCCATTAGAACCTGGTCTCGGGGGACGGCCAGCATCCTATCAAGGGCTTCCTTAGCTGGGATCCTTGTTCTTTCTGGGACATTTACTACATTCTTCATCTCTACTATGGCATTTAAAACACTCTTCAGCGTAGTTAATTTCATGTTTGGGCAGATCAAACTTTTTGAGGCAAGAATGAACTTCTTCTCAGGGTTATCTTTTTTTAATCGGTATAGTATTCCCATCTCAGTGCCTATTATGAACTCCTCGTTGTCTGTCTTTTTGGCATATTCATACATACCTGAGGTGCTGCAAATATGATCCGCCAGTTCAAGTACAGGAGGCCTGCATTCTGGATGAGCCACAAACAGGGCACTGGGGTGTTTTGCTTTAACTTCCAACACCTCCTGCACCTTCAGCCGATCATGGGTAGGGCAATAGCCTTCCCACCAAAGAACCTTTTTATCGGTAAACCTTGATGCGTATTTTGCCAGGTTCTTATCAGGGGTCATCAATACTGTGTCACTTTTTACAGAGTTCACCACACGGACAGCATTAGCGGACGTGCAGCAGATATCACTTTCGGCCTTTACTTCAGCCGACGAATTGACATAGGTAACAACGGCAGCTTCAGGGTTTTCTCTCCTTTTAGCTACAAGAATATCGGCAGAAATCATTGTTTTGTCAGGAGATAGAATAGAAGCGCTTTCAGCCATAAAATGGACGCCACAGAAGACTATAACATCACAATCCGTTTTAGAAGCTTCTATACTTAAGCCCAGAGAATCACCGGTAAAATCAGCCAATTCTTGAATTTCATCCCTTTGATAATTATGTGCCAGCAGAATACCGTTTTTCTCTTTTAAGAGTCGTTTTATCTCCCTTTGCAGCTCAATATTTTCCAACCTACCCCCTCTATTTGTCTGTGGTCCATCATCAGGATTAGTGTGGTACTCTGCAATTAAAGCTATCTTAAATCTAACCTTTTGTCAATTCAAAAACTCCGAACTGCCCCAATCAGTTCTACGGAAAGATTCCTTCTCTCAAGCAATAGTACCCAAATGTTTTTTGTTTTAAAACACAATATTCTGTGATATATATACTTTGTAAAGCCATACGGATTAAAGAGGTCAAGGATTCGAGTGAAACAAATAGAAGGCGTAAGACGCTAGAGTTTAGGAGGCTTCAGTGTCTGGACATTCAAAATGGAGTACCATCAAACGTAAGAAGGGTAAAGAGGATGCAAAGAGGGGAAGAATATTTACAAAATTAATAAGGGAGATAACTGTTGCTGCCCGAACAGGAGGAGGCGATGCTGAAGGGAATCCTCGCTTGAGAACTGCCATTCTCAATGCCAAAACTCAGAATATGCCAGCTGAAAATATAGAGAGGGCCATCAAACGAGGTACCGGGGAATTAGAAGGCATTATCTATGAAGAGCTTACATATGAGGGATATGGCCCAGGAGGGGCTGCTGTGCTGGTAGATATATTGACTGACAACAAAAAGAGGACAGTAGCAGATATAAGGCATGCATTCTCTAAAAATAACGGGAACCTGGCAGAAACAGGGAGTGTTGCATGGGTCTTCGATAAAAAAGGGATAATAGTATTCGATAAAAACAAGGTAGAAGAAGATAAACTGATAGATTTAGCCCTTGAAGCCGGTGCAGAGGACGTACGAGAAGGAGAAAACGAGTATGATGTCATAATGGCATCAGGAGACTTTGAAAAAGTGAAAGAGGCTATTGATAAGGCAAACTTGAATTATGAACTGGCCGAGATCAGTATGGTTCCAAAGAATACAGTCAAGCTGGATGAGAAAAATGCCCAACAGATACTCAGGCTTATGGAAATGCTGGAAGAAAGTGATGACGTTCAAAGGGTTTACTCCAACTTTGATATCCCAGATAAGATTATGGAAAAGTTAAGCACTTCTTAGCTCCTGACCCTTCTCCTAATTTCAAGTAGTTATAAAAATCCCGATACATTAAGACAGGGAGTAATATGAGGATATTGGGGATTGACCCGGGAGTTTCGGTTACTGGTTATGGTATAGTTGAAGAACTTGGGGGCAGGCTTCTCCATATTAATAATGGGGGCATATCGGCTTCCTTAAATAATTCATTCCCCTACTGTTTAAAGGAGATTTATGCTGATTTAGAAAAGGTTATCTCCGATTACTCCCCCAATGTTATGGCCATTGAAAATCTGTTTTTCCACAAAAACGTAAAGACAGCACTAAAGTTGGGACATACCAGAGGAGTAGCAATATTAACGGCACTTAATGCCGGATTGGATGTGTATGAATACAGTCCCATGGAGATCAAACAGGCAGTAGTTGGCTATGGAAGGGCCACTAAGGATCAAATACAGATAATGGTGAAAGAACTCCTGAACCTTCCTGAGATTGTTCCCTTTGATCCCTCCGATGCTCTCGCTGTGGCCATCTGCCATATACACTCTATAAATATGAGGGAAGCCTTAAAAAAGTCAATATGATTGCTCAGATTCATGGAATATTGGTTCATAAGTCCCTCGATCATCTAATCGTTGATGTTAACGGTGTAGGCTATAAAGTTCATATCCCCCTTTCTACCTTTTATCAACTTCCTGAAATAGATAGTACTGTTAAACTAAACACGTATACCCATGTTCGGGAAGACCTTCTCCATCTGTATGGTTTTTTTACCAGGCAAGAGAGGGACGTCTTTCAGCTCTTAATAGGCGTCTCCGGTATAGGACCCAGGTTAGCTATTAATATCCTTTCAGGAATTCCAGTGGGGGACATCTGTAAGGCATTATCAGAAGGAAACGCAAGTAGGTTAAGTGCTGCCCCAGGGGTTGGAAAAAAGACGGCAGAGAGAATGGTATTAGAGCTTAGAGATAAAATCGGGACGATACCCTTTTCAGAGAAACCTCCAATTGCAGCAGAAGCAGACAGGGGAGAGGTTGAGAGAGATGTTATCTCGGCACTAATAAACCTGGGTTATAAAAAGGCGGTGGCGGAAAATGCCCTGGAAATGGCTAAAAACACCCTAAAAACCGATACCTCAGTCCTTGAGGACTTGTTAAAAGAGGCATTAAGGGTGTTATCAAAATAACGTCTTATATATATAGGTGGGTATGGTATGACAAAACGGGATGTTACCCCGGAATCTCATGAAGAGGATGTGTATTACGACACTAGCCTTAGGCCTAAAGTGTTGGATGAATATATAGGTCAGGAAAAGATCAAGGAAAACCTCAAGGTATTTATTCAAGCAGCGAAGGAGAGAGGCGAAGCACTGGACCATGTATTGCTCTATGGACCTCCAGGACTGGGCAAGACTACCCTGGCGTACATAATATCCGAGGAAATGAATACCAATATCAAGGCTACATCAGGCCCGGTAATTGAACGACCCGGAGACCTGGCAGCTATCCTTACCAATCTTCAAGAGCATGATGTGCTGTTTGTTGATGAAGTACACCGACTGAATCATGTGGTTGAGGAGATTCTTTATCCTGCCATGGAAGACTATAAGCTGGATATAATCATCGGACAGGGTCCAAGTGCCAGGTCTATAAAGCTGGATATCCCCAGGTTTACCCTCGTAGGGGCAACAACCAGAGCAGGGTTGCTCACCTCTCCGCTTAGAGACAGATTCGGGGTAATCGCTAGGCTTGATTTTTATTCACCTAACGAGCTTCAAACCATCATCCACCGTTCATCTGGAATCCTGAACATAAAAATTGAACCTGCCGGTGCCATAGAGATAGCAAAAAGAGCCAGAGGCACTCCGAGAATAGCCAACCGACTACTTCGAAGGATTAGAGACTATGCCCAGGTAAGGGCAAAGGGAGTAATTACCGAAGAGGTAGCAAATGAAGCTCTGAATATGCTTGAGGTAGATCAGAAGGGATTTGACAAGATGGATCAAAAGATCCTTTTGACCATAATCGATAAGTTTGGTGGAGGCCCTGTAGGAGTTGATACCCTGTCTGCCGCTGTTAATGAGGCAAAAGATACCATTGAGGATGTTTATGAGCCTTTTTTAATCCAGGAAGGGTATCTCTCTCGTACCCCAAGGGGCAGGGTAGCTACAGAACAGGCATTTAAACACTTTGGAAGGGATTTCAAAGTGGCTATGCAAGGAAGGTTGTTTTAAGCAAAGAGGATTTAAAATGAATTCCAGTAACAACCACAGGCTAAGAAATTTTCTATTATGTTCATTCAGCATCTTGATGGTCTTACTTTCCACTGACTTATCAATAGCTAAACAGGTAACCTTTGAAAGAGAGTATACCTACCAGGCGAGTGAGGCTGACAGTAAACTTTCATGCAGGGCTATTGCTTTAGAACAAGTGAAAAGGCTGCTTTTGGAGGAGTTGGGGACATATCTTGAGAGCATGACAGAGGTAAGGGATTTTAATCTGACAAAGGACCAGATAATAACCCTGACAGCAGGGATAGTAAGGACAGAGATAGTGAAAGAGACATGGGATGGTAAGACATTCTGGCTGAAGGCTAAGATTAAAGCTGACCCTGATGATGGGAATTCGGGGGACACAATACTTAATTCTTCAAAATAGTTTGTGGTCTCATATTTGTAAGTGTGTAATAATATTAGCAAGTTCGCCTAACCAGTCACTACCTTTGTCGTTAGGCGTTGAAAGAAGGAGGGAAATGCAAAAATGTTGACATCAAAAAAACAACCAGAAAAATCTCAATCTATGACAATCAGCGCGGCAGAGGCGTTTTATCGGGTATTTCGTGCATTGCCGAAAAAAGACCGACTGACCGTCGCACAATACATTCTAGAGGATGAAGATATTCGACGTAGTTTTGACAAGCTTGAAATCCCGAATGAAACGACTTTGAAAGCATTTGCCGAAGAC
>WOUX01000034.1 GCA_009773075.1 bacterium
TCAGAAGCAACAGCCTTGATCCTATCGGTTTCTTTAACCCTTAATTCTTTGGCATCCTTGATGACTGTGTCCCCCTCTGCTACTGATGCAGCAACAGACAGGATAGGAAGTTCGTCTATTGTTTTTGGTATGAGGTCTCCTTCAATTTTGGTTCCTTTAAGCCGGCTGGTTTTAACCAGTATGTCTGCTACAGGTTCTCCCCATGTTTCATATTCATTCAATAATTGAATGTTTGCCCCCATTTTTTTCAATACTTCTAATATCCCAGTACGACTTGGATTTACCCCAACTCGCTTTAAGAAAATCTCCGAATTTGGGATGACTGATGCCGCTACTATAAAAAAGGAAGCTGAAGAGATGTCCCCTGGAATCTCAATCTCCCTTCCATCCAAGTTTGATCCACCGGCTATGCTGACTGAGTTGTCATCCCTTTTTAAATTGGCGCCAAAGAACCTGAGCATGCGCTCAGTGTGATCCCTTGATAGGGAAGGTTCGGTTACCTTTGTGACTCCATCAGCATAAAGACCGGCTAAAAGAATAGCCGATTTAACTTGGGCACTGGCAATAGGAGAGACATAATCAATAGGGTTTAGCCTTGTCCCATTAATAGCCAGTGGAGCAAAATTACCGTTTCCCCTTCCCCAGATTTTAGCCCCCATTGAACTAAGAGGTTCGACAACTCTCTTCATGGGCCTCTTGCGGAGGTATCTGTCCCCGGTAATTACAGAGAAAAACCTTTGTCCACTTAAAAGACCTGTTAAAAGACGGACAGTGGTTCCAGAGTTGCCAGCGTCTATAACGTCTTCAGGTTCGGCTAGAGCGTATAGCCCCCCACCATTTATTATCAGTTGGTCTCCTTTTGGCTCATCGACTTGAATGCCCATCATTCGAAATGCATTCAGGGTTCTGAGATTGTCGTCACCTCTCGAGGCTCCTATAATTCTGGTCTTACCTTTTGCCAGAGAACCAATAATAACAGCCCTATGAGATATAGATTTATCTCCAGGTACTGTTACTTCTCCTTTTAACCCTCCTTTTCGTTCAATGACTGTCTTTTCCAATGTTACCTTATTACCCAGGTGTTTAGGCTGAAGACCGAAGGCTGAAGTGTCCTAAAAGCCTTCCGCCTTCAGTCTATCTACCTAAAGTAGTTACAAATTTATTTAATAGCTCTCCTTACTTCTCTTGATTTTTGAAATTCGGATACCAGCTTTTCCGAGTCCTCTTCTGCAATGGCCCTCTTTATTTCCTCCAGGGATGATTGAAAATGAGTTATACTGTTCAGCACGTTTTCTTTGTTCATTAGAAAGATGTCTTTCCACATTGTAGGATGACTGGCTGCAATTCGTGTAAAATCTTTAAGTCCCCCGGCGGAGTATGACAATATGTCCTCTTTGGAATCCTTGATATTGATTATAGCGTTTATCAGGGAGAATGCAACAACATGCGGCAAGTGGCTTACTACCGCAAAGATATGATCGTGTTCTGCCATATCCATTGAAATGACTTTACAACCGACTTTTTCCCACATAGTTTTGATTCTTTCAAAGGCGCTTCTGTTTGTTCTGGAAGTAGGGGTGAGTACACATTTGTGTCCAATAAATAAGCAAGGATTTATAGCTTCAATTCCAGAATTCTCTGTTCCTGCAATGGGATGACCTCCAACGAAATATATATTATCATCATCATTGGGAATAAGTCTTTCCACACCTTTTACGATTTTTTCCTTTATGCTGCCTACATCCGTAATTATGCACCCATCTGGTATATACGGGACTGCTTTTTTGATTATCTCGATAATTACTCCAGGAGGTGTAGCTACTACCACTAAGTCTACATCAGAAACACCTTCAGCAAGGTGGGTAGTATAACTGTCAATGGCGCCCAGATCAATGCCCTTTTTCAGATTTTTTTCATTCCTGCCTATCCCAACTACTTTTTTGAAGAGGTTTTCTCCCTTGGCGGCCTTTGCTAATGAACCTCCAATTAACCCTAATCCAATAATTGCAACCTTGTCAAAGAGGCAGGCCACTCTTACAAACTCCTTCCTACAGCATTGGCTATGTTTCGCAGATCATTCATCAGGTTCTTAAACCTATCGGGTTTCAAGGATTGAGGTCCGTCAGAAAGGGCATCCTGTGGGGAAGGGTGTACCTCAATCATTAATCCGTCTGCTCCAGCCGCAATAGCAGCTCTCGATACCGGTCCAACCAGATTCCATTTGCCAACGGCATGGCTTGGATCTATAATTATGGGAAGATGACTAAGCTCCTTAATTATTGGAATAGCGCTTATGTCAAGGGTATTCCGGGTAGACGTTTCAAATGTTCTAATCCCCCTCTCGCATAGTATTATCTGCTTATTTCCCTGGGATGCAATGTATTCTGCAGACATGAGAAGCTCCAGTATAGTAGAACTGAAACCTCTTTTAAGGATAACAGGTTTTTTGATGGTGCCAACCTCTTTCAATAGACGGAAATTCTGCATATTTCTAGTGCCAATCTGAATTATATCAGCATATTCACAGACCATGTCAATATCTCTGGGGTCCATCAATTCAGTGACTACCATCAAGCCTGTGCTTTTCCTCGCTTCTGCAAGATACCTCAACCCTTCTTCACCCAGCCCCTGAAAGCTGTAAGGTGAAGTTCTGGGTTTGAAAGCACCTCCCCGAAGAAACTTTGTTCCTGTTTTTTCAATGGATTGAGCCACATCCAAAAGCATCTCTCGACCTTCTACAGCACATGGTCCAGCAATAACCTGTATCCTGTTGCCGCCTATCTCAACTCCATTGAGGTTTATTATTGTGTTGTCCTTTTTGAATTCCCTGCTAACCAGTTTGTAAGGCTTTAATATTGGTACTATCTTTTCAACACTGGGAAGAGACTCTAATGATTGACTGTGGAGTATGGCATCCTCTCCAACAACACCAATAATGGTGCGCTCCTTTCCCTTTGAAATATGGACAGCCAAACCCAGATCTTCGATCTTTTTTATAACGCGATTAAAATCATCTTCAGTGCACGTTGGTTTTAATACTACAATCATGCTATTTCCTTCTAGGTTCTATTTTTTTATACTCCTGGGATATGATCCCAATATCTTTAGAAACAAAGAATTTTTGTTCAATTCATCCAGGGCATTTTTTACATTTTTGTCAGAGATGTGTCCCTCCATGTCCAAAAAGAATATATACTCCCATGCCTTTTTCTTGAGAGGCCTTGACTCAATCTTTGTCAGATTGATACTATTCCTGGCAAAGGGTTCTAGCATTAAGTGTAAAGCCCCAACTTCATCTTTGACTGAAAACATGATGGATGTTTTATCATTGCCGCTCTTTTCAGGTTCCTTTTTGCCGATTACGAGAAACCTGGTAAAATTATTGATGTTATCCTCAATCTTTCTTCTTACTATACTTAGATCATAAAGGGTAGCGGCAAACTCGCTGGCAATAGCAGCAACTGATGGATCATCGGATGCATTCTGGGCAGCCAAAGCGGTACTTGCTACATCAAGTATAGGTATATTTGGCAGATTATTTCCAAGCCAATTACGACATTGAGCAATAGCATGGGAATGAGAATACACCTTCTCGATATTTTCCATCTTACCTGTTTTCGACAGAAGATGATGAGATATCTCTAATAAAATCTCTGCGCATATCTTTAGATTGTAGTCAACAAACATATCAAGGGTATTGCTGACCACTCCTTCAGTTGAATTCTCTATCGGGACAACTCCAAAATTGACTCTATCTCGTTCTACTTCATCAAATATTTCAGGGATATTCCTTTTCTGTACAAAATCTGCTGATAAGCCGAAGTGATGAATAGATGCTATGTGAGTAAAAGTGGCTTTAGGACCCAGGTATGCGATTTTAATGGGTTGCTCAAGGGAGAGGGAAGCAGAGATTATCTCTCTAAAGACAGTCTTTATAGCCTCGTTTGTAAAAGGGCCTTTATTTATCTTTGTTAATCTCTCATATATTTTGAGTTCTCTTTCTGGTGCATAAAAATCCATATCGTTTTCGGCTTTAGTTTTAGCAATCTTAATTGCTAATTCAGCCCTTTTATTGAGTAATTTGAGTATTCCTGTATCAATATGGTCGATTTTATCACGTGAGACATCTAATTCACTCCGGTTACTCACATTTTAGTCCTCCTCCCCAAAAATGTTTAGTAGTTTACGCTAGAAAACTTCCTTTTTTACCGGCTAGCGCAAGTTTTTTGACTCATCCAGAAACTTGCTTCAGGCGTATTCAGAAACTCTCTGCCATAGGCGGATTTGCTTCAAAGGAAATTTTAATTTTTCAAGATGAACTTAGTAAACTTTGCAAAATTGTCTATGCTTGACTGATTCTTTGCATTTGTAATAAAAAAATCATTCTAACTTAAATAGATAGAAAATGCAAACCTTTTTTAGCATAGTGTTGGAAAAGGGAAGGTACTTTCGGAGAATATCCGGTTAGGCAGATTATCTTTTAACCAATAGCTGATGCCATCTTAAATATAGGTAGATACATGGCTATTACTAAGCCGCCAAGAACAACACCCAGAAAAACCATTAGCATAGGTTCAAGCATGGCGGTCAAAGTATCAACTGCGGCATCGACTTCATCATCATAGAAGTCTGCGATCTTTCCAAGCATGGCATCCAGGGCACCGGTAGCTTCCCCCACAGCTATCATTCTGACTACCATAGGCGGGAAAACCTTGCTCTCAGCCAAGGGTTCGGCTATGGTTCGGCCTTCACTGATACCTGCTTTTGTGTAGTATATCGAACGTTCCACTGTCTTATTCCCGGCTGTCTTAGCTGTAATGTCCAGACCATCCAATATTGGTACGCCGCTGGAAATCATGGTTCCCAATGTCCTGGTAAATTTAGCAACCGCAGCTTTCCTTATCAACGGTCCAAATACAGGGAGTTTAAGGACAAAGTCATCAATGATGGTTTTCCCCTTTTCCGTATTATGGAATTTTTTGAAGGCAACTACCAATACGAATAGACTCCCAGCAATATATATAATGCTGCTCTTCAATATCTCACTTATCTTAATTACGATTTGAGTAGGGGCGGGGAGTGCCGCACCAAACTCCGCAAACATCTTTTGGAAAACAGGGATGACAAAGAGAAGCAGCACAACAACTACAACAACAGCAACTCCCAAGATACTAATAGGATAAACCATTGCCCCCTTAACCTTCTTCTTTAGCTTCATCGTCTTCTCTATATAGCCTGCCAGTCTATTCAGGATAGAATCTAATATGCCTCCCACCTCACCAGCCGCCACTAAGTTGACATACAGCTCATCGAATAGGTTCGGATGTTTTTTAAGTGCATCAGTAAAAGTCGCTCCCCCTTCTATATCCCCTTTTATCTGAACAAGTATCTTTTTAAAGGTCTTGTTATCCTGTTGGGATGAGAGTATATCCAGTGCCTGTACCAAAGGAAGTCCAGCGTCTATCATAGTAGAAAACTGGCGGGTGAAGATAACCAGATCATTCTCCGTAACCTTTGGTTGAAAAAAAGCAATATTTTCAAATAGGTCTTTTGGCTTTGCCTTGATCTTGCTTGGTGTGATCTTTTGTCTTCCAAGCTGCATCCTCACAGCAGATTCTGAAACTGCCTCAATTTCCCCTTTCTGAATCTTGCCCTGCCGTGTTTTCCCTTCCCAGATATATACTGGCATGGTTTATCTCCTCAAAAAACAAACTTTATTTGGGCAACAGGCTGTTCAGTATTCATTCTCTGACAGCCAACTCTGAACCGTGAACGGCGAACTATACTTATTCGTCACATGCCGTAGTTCTCAAGACCTCTTCAATACTGGTAATACCCTCTTTTACTTTGGTAATTCCACTCTGTCTTAGAGTCTTCATCCCAAGGGTAATTGCCTTCTTTTTTATCTTAGAGGCAGAGGCCCCATCTAAGATCAATTCTTTTAATTCCTCTTTTATAGGCATTACTTCATACAACGCTGTTCTTCCTCTATATCCGGTATTGTTGCAGTTCACGCAACCTTTTCCTGAGTAACAGATTAAATCAAGAACCTCATCTTCTGGAATCCCAAGATTTATTAATGCCCGTTTAGAAACCTTCAAAGGCTCTTTGCACTTTGGACATATCCTGCGAGCCAATCTCTGGGCCAGAATCAGGTTTACCGAAGATACTACTAGGAATGGTTCAATTCCCATATTTAAGAGCCTGCTAACTGTTCCAGGTGCATCATTTGTATGTAGAGTACTTAACACTAGGTGACCGGTAAGGGCAGCCTTAACACTTATCTCTACCGTTTCAAAATCTCTGATCTCTCCAACCATAATGATGTTAGGATCCTGACGTAAAAAGGATCTAAGAGCAGCAGCAAAGGTCAAACCAATTTGCTCATGTACCTGGACCTGATTAATTCCGTGCAGATTAAACTCTATGGGATCCTCAACAGTACAAATATTCTCAGAAATCTTGTTTAACTCTAATAAAGCTGAATAAAGGGTTGTTGTCTTACCACTTCCGGTAGGACCTGTTACCAAAACCATACCAAAAGGCTTGCAAATAGCTTCTTGGAAGTCCTTTAATGCATTTTTTTCGAATCCTAATTCAGTCATATCCAGTTGTAAATTTGATTTGTCTAACAAACGGAGAACAACTTTCTCTCCAAAGAGGGTGGGTAGCACTGATACGCGAAAATCCATCTCTCTTCCCCTTCCGATCTTTAATTTAATCCTTCCATCCTGTGGTAACCTCCTCTCAGCTATATCAAGATTAGACATAATCTTGATACGGGATATTATGGCATTCCTCAGTTTTATGGGAAGCTTCATTACCTCATACAATAACCCATCTATTCTCATTCTTACCCTGAAGCTCTTTTCATAGGGTTCGATATGGATATCACTTGCGTCCTTTTTTATAGCATCTGTTAAAACTAGATTAACCAGTTTAACAACAGGGGCATCCTCACTAGCCCTTTCAAGTTCATTAATATTTATTTCCTCTTCATCGCTAACGAATTCAATTCCTGTAACATCAAGACTAGAGATAACATCAGAGAAGGATGCAAAATAATCATAATATTTATCTACGGCAGATATAATTGAAGTATCTGATGCAACTACGACTTCAATATTAAGACCGGTAAGGAATTTGACATCATCTATAGCAAATATGTTTGAAGGGTCAGACATAGCAACAATCAGGGTTGAGCCGATCTTATCAATGGGAATCAATTGATATTTATGGACAATACTAGCAGGTATAAGCTTAATAATTTCAGGATCAATCTCTAATTCCGAGAGGTTGATGTGGGGGGCATTATACTGGGTGCTTAAAAAAGAGGTCAGGTCGTTCTCTTTTAAAAAGCCCAACTTTATAAGATTGTGTCCTAATCGCCCCCCAGAATTTCTCTCTTCTTCCATGGCTTTCTCAAGTTGTTCTCGTGAGATCAGCTTCTTCTTGACTAGTAAATTACCCAATCCTTTAAGCATTTATACTCCAGGTAAGACACTGTTTTTTAGAGATTTTAACTGATGCTAGTACCTAATGTCAAAGGGGGTTATCCTCCTCTTCATATGCATCACACAAATAATCTCTCAGTCAATATCTCCTTCATCAATTTAACAGGTGCATCTACATCTGTCCAAATTTTAAAACTCAATGCCCCCTGAAAGACCAGCATCCCCAGTCCATTATGAGTGGTTAAGCCAGCTTCCTCTGCCTCCCTCAAGAGGGAGGTCTTGAAGGGGTTATAAACTATATCATATATTATGGCGCTCTCAGGTAGATGATCCAGCGGCAACTTCAAAGA
>WOUX01000035.1 GCA_009773075.1 bacterium
TCCCACGATAACACCATAACAACCGAATATCAAAAAGCTTTTTTTGAAAACTAGCCCCCAAATACCTATTGCTATTCCGTAATATGCCATTAATTGCAAAGAAACAAAAACTGCAGTCATTATAGATTCACTTCTATGAAGTGGCTTACCCACCACAGCATTTATTTTTTCGCCCAACTCTTTCATTACATTTGAGTTGGTCGTATCTTTACCGTGTGATTCAGCTTCCGCGATCATTTTATCAGCTAAATCAGCCTTCATTTTCAGCGTTTCCAAAAAGAAAATATCACTATCTTTAATCTTTGCTAAATTTTCCAATCCAAGTTGGCCGGCTCTGTATTTTCCATTAATAGTATTTGGCCTAGAATATAGATCTGCTTTAATAAGCTCGCCCTTATTTAAATCTTCAATTTTTTCATTTCCATAAGTTTGACAGCAAGAAAGGGGTCAGGTCTTGCTATTTAATAGGGCAGGGGATGCAGCGGAACGCCACAGACGGACTTTTTAGGCAGCCATCAACAGACCTTAACAAAAACATAGGATTACTTCTTTGTGTTTCGCCCCAGTTCAAGACCCCGTCTGAAGGCATTTTGGTTGCATTCAAGTATAGCTTTTTTCCTTCCAAACCTTCTCTTTAGCTCTCCTTCGATGAGTTCTGAAGGCATTGCGCCCCTTATACTGATGTATGTTCCCAGTAGAACAAGGTTACTGATCTGCCGTATCCCCATACTGACAGCAATCTCTAATCCGGGAATCTTCACTAACTCATAATCTCTCCTCTCTTGCTCATCCTCCAAGCCAGAGCTCTCGACCAATATCATTCCACCTGGAAGAACTCTGGGTTCGAAGGTTTTAAGCTGAGAGCCATCAAAGACTACTACCGTTTGGGCTCGATCTATTAAAGGTGATGCAATATCCTGATCGGAAAAGATCACTATACACTCACATAGCCCACCCCTTTTTTCTACACCATACGAAGGCAACCAAGAGACGTGTTCATATTTCTTAAGGGCTGCCCAAGCGAGAATCTGCCCTGCCATGAGCACTCCCATTCCACCAAGTCCAGCCATGATAACATCAGTTCTTGAATTTGATTTTTCTTCCATAATCATTCCTCTCACTTGGATTTGGACAACCTTTCTGTGCTATCCTCGTTCTTGAATTCGCCCAGGGGAAACTCAGAGACTATATCCTCTCCTATCCTCTTTAGACACTTGACCGGGGAGAGATGCCAATTGGGAGGACAGGCAGATAAAACTTCTACAAAACTGAACCCAACTCCATCTATCTGCTTCTGAAAGGCAGTCTTTATATATCTCTTGGTACGCTGGTAGTCTGCCGGGGTATGTACCGATCCTCTGGCACTATAAGCAGTGCCTTTAAATGTTGCTGCCAACTCGGCAGTGTGTACCGGATATCCTTCCAACGCAGCATCTCGCCCATGAGGGGTAGTGGCGGTCTTCTGTCCCAGGAGGGTAGTGGGCGCCAACTGCCCGCCGGTCGTTCCATAATTGGTATTGTTGAACATAATTGTAGTGATCTTTTCTCCGCGAATCATGGCGCCTATGAACGCACCGGCTCCGATTCCTATACAGTCTCCGTCCCCCTGGACAGTAAACACTATAGCATCAGGATTAAGACGTTTTATCGCAGTGCCTGAGTCTAAAGCACGACCATGGGCAGAACTCAAGACATCAAGGTTCCAGGATATTTGAACAAAAGCATGACAGCCAACACCAACTACACAGATAGCTTTTCCATCAATGTCCATCTCTTCGAGAACCTCGGAAATAATCCGGTCAATCACCGGATGCTGGCACCCCGGACAATACATTGCCGCGCCTGGAGGATCCTTCCATATCTTCGGGTTTCCACAAACCTTCTTTTTATTCATCGTATCTACCTCTTTATGAATTCGATTTACAATAACCTCTTTATCTCTTCGAAGACCCTGCCCGGCATTATCATCCCTCCATCGGTTGGTATATGCCGATCGAGAATACCCACTAAATGAACATCAGCTCGCCCTTCTACCCCGATTTTTACGTCATCGATCAATAATCCCAAACTATCTTCAACTACCAAAAATTTACACCCGAGCATAGCTTTTTCCCTGATTACACTATAAGGGAATGGCCATAGGGTTATTGGTCGTATCATACCAACCTTATGCCCTTCTGCTCTGGCCATGTTGACCGCCTCTTTGGAAACACGTGATGTGTATCCATACGCAACCAAGATGAGATCGGCTCCCTCTGCCTGATAAATCTCATACCTCAACTCAGAACCTTCCATTTCACGGTATTTCTCCTCTATATGCTTTAACCAGGATATATAGTTAGGATATGGGGGTAACGGTAAAACACCAACAGCAGAGTTAACAATACGAGACTTACCGTCTTCTTGCCTTTCTCTCCCTCGTAATGCCCAAGGCTTTTTATCCAAAGGCCCGAAATCGATGGTTTTTACCTCTACGGATTCGGACACCTGCCCAAGAATACCATCCGTGAGGATCACTAATGGGTTGCGGTATTTGTCAGCCAGATGAAAGCCAAGCTGGATCAGATCATGGACTTCCTGAACCGAACCAGGCGCTAATACAATATTTTTATATCCCCCCTGTCCTCCTCCTCTGGTCGCCGTTATATAGTCCATCTGGGCATGCCTGATACTTCCCGCTCCCGGTCCTCCGCGTTGTACCAACACTATGACACACGGTAACTCAGCGGCAACAAGGTGAGATATCGTTTCCTGCATGAGCCCCCAACCCGGACCCGATGTTGAGGTCATAACTCTAAACCCTGCAGCGGCACCACCAAAAAGCATATTTATTGACCCCACCTCGGATTGTGACTGTAAAAAGACCTTCCCCCTCTTTGGAAATTCATGAGCAAACCACTGAGTCACTTCATTCTGCGGGGTTATAGGGTAGCCAAAGAATCCATCGCAACCACAATACAGAGCTCCCCAGCCCACTGCTTCATTCCCCTGGACAAACATCTTCTCTGCCATATAGATCCCCTCCTGGAAATTCACTAGGAACGCAAATTCGCTCTAACCGTTTAGTTCTCAATAAATTTACAAACCTCAATAGCAAAATGAGGACACATCTGACCACAGACTCCACAGGCATTACACTTATCAGAATCAGCCAGAATTGGAAGTATATACCCAAGGGGGCTAAACTTGTCTTCGGACATAACAAGACACCCCCGTTTACAAAACGCCTGGCAATAACCACATCCCCGACAATTGTTCTCATTGATTACTATCTCACCTCTTGCCATTCATTCTTCCTCCAGTGATATTTATCTATGAAGACTGATGGCCTCGCAAAAAGTCCATCAAGGCTGCCGCAAAAATATACATAGGAAATCATTTAGATGTCAAGTAAAATAGTAAATAAACCCTCACAGGGCTGTTGCCCAAGCGAAAAGGAATTTGGCAACAGCCCGTCACCACTTGACATAATATGTTTACTCTGATATAAGAATTAAAGATTTGTATAAGAATTTCCTCTTTAGGTACTTGTAGGAGCGGCATTTATGACTCCTATTATTGTGGGTTCAATAAATCGAACCCCTACAAATCCGCACCTAAGGTATGCTAAGTTCATAGAAGGATAAGAAAATGAAAAAGGTCTTAGTCTTAATACCCTTGCTTTGGACCCTTTGCCTCATACCATTCTATAAAGCCGTAGCGGATGATCCAAATGACCATCTCAATCTGTCTCTTACCAAGACAGCATTCATAAAGAAATACGGCAACCTCAAGGTATATTATGAGCCTTATACTGTGAAAGAAGGAGAATGGTTGTGGAGGATACTGGCGGATAGATACAAGATTCCTTCAGATCAAAGGTCAAACCTTCTACATCTACTAAAAAAATTAAACCCTACAATCCCCAATACCAATAAGGTTTATCCAGGGCAAAAGATATTGATTCCACTTAAACTGGAGACTGCTGAAACCAGCTTTGCGCCCACTTCTCCTCAGCCACCTTCCGTATCTGTCAAGGAACATACCGTACAGCCTGGGGAGAGTCTTTCAACCATCTTTTTGCATGTATACAAAGTGCCAGGGCACCTGGTTTTCAATGAGTACACCAAACTCTTCCATAAGTTAAACCCAACCATCAAGGATCCTAATTTACTCAGAGTCCGCCAAAGGATACTTGTTCCGGTATACGAACCAATCTCAAAAACTCCACCCTTCCCTTCGGAAGCTAAGGATAAAGCGGCTTCAATGAAAACAGAGAAGGCAGTCCCTTTCCTTGCTGAATCTGGCACGAGAGGTATCAAGGATTTTATTGGGACCATTTTTAAAGATATCGGGGATCACTATATTAACAAAGGCAACTATTACATTCCAATTCCTGGTCGTGGAGAGTTAACCTTAGACAATGAAACTTTTCCTATCCTGGAAATGAAAAGTGGAAGGAAGGTAATCATAGATGTTGGTGATCAATTACCGGCAAGGGTAGAAAAGCTGATAGAATCGAATTGGAAGAATTATAAGATTTTAAATATCCGGAACGATGAGGGTATAGAATCTATCTTTAATAAGCTTTCTCCCCTATCGGGGTATTACTCAATAATCAGAGGAGATAACCCTCTGATACTAAAGGGGAAAATAACGATAAAGGTGTGGGCAGATTGGATTATCTTTAAAGATAAGGAGAGTTTTATCAAAAACCGGGGCTATGCCGTTAATTTCATTGGCAAAAATGACAAAGAGGCACCATTAGCAATTAAAGATTATATCGAAAGGTTTGGGATGAGGGTTATAGATATCTCTCTATCTGGGAAGGAAGAGCATAGGCAGGATCAGAAAAAAGGTAGCATTGGCGGGGAAGAAGAGATTATCACCCTGAATTCCTCCACCAATAATGAATTAATCCATGCCCTTTTAACCTTGATAGATCAGCCCTTTACCGCAGGCGCTAAGCTGCCTCTCTTGAGTAAAGGCAACAGTGGTTTTCAGTTGGGAATTACAGCAGATATATTCCTCAAAAGGGGAGTCCGTGACTGTATTATCAGTCTACAAAAGCTGCCCCACGACATGGTGGAGATACTCACTGAAAATGAATTCAGGATTTTGGAAGTGCAAAAAGAAGAAACCCAAGAATCGGTAATCTCAAAGGTATTGGATTTTCTTGGTATAGGGGTCTCCTTTTCCACCTTCGAGTTTGACACTCCGGGAAAAGGAGACCCACACAATATTGCAATTGCAATCCCCGGCTTTCTATTTCAGGAAAACAATCTGTCTAAAATCCTTCTCACAAAAGCCAATGTAGACAAAAATATCGCATCTTTTCTAAGAGAAAAAGGGATAAAGGCGGTTAGGTATTAAAATGCTCATACGTAAGTTGTCGTTTTACTGATTGCTAATAGCTTAGGCTGATAGCTTACCAATTCCTTAACTGTCCTAATAATACCCTCCTCGTCTAAACCATATCTGCTTCTAAGGAGTTCCTGGGTACCGTACTCGACAAATCTATCCTGGACACCTATACGCTTTACCCTTAGATTTTGAAGGCCGTTCTTTTCTATAAGCTCTAAAACCGCACTGCCAAAGCCACCATCAAGAACATTCTCTTCCACTGTAATAACCTTCCTGATTTTCTCCGCAAGGGTAATGATCAGATCATCATCCAGGGGTTTTACAAAACGGCTGTTAACTACCGTTACCTCTATATTCTCTTCCCTAAGATGCCTGGCTGCTGCTAGAGCGGGATAAACCATAGAGCCTATTGCAAGAATCAAAACATCCTTTCCTTCTATAATGACCTCTGCTTTACCAATCTCTAATGCCTTTAACTCAGTGTCAAATTTTACACCATACCCTTTACCGCGAGGATACCTTATTGAAACAGGGTTACCACAATCAACAGCTGTTTTAAGCATATGCTGAAGTTCATTTTCGTCTTTGGGCGCCATCACTATAATATTGGGGATATGGCGCAGAAAGGAGTAATCAAATAGGCCATGGTGGGTAGGCCCATCCTCTCCAACAATTCCAGCCCGGTCAAGTACGAAAATAACAGGCAATTTCTGAAGGCAGACATCGTGGACAATCTGATCGTAGGCCCTCTGTAAGAATGTGGAATATATAGCCGCTACAGGTATAAAGCCCCCTGTTGCCAGACCGGCGGCAAAGGTCACCCCGTGTTGCTCTGCTATCCCCACATCATAAAACCTGCCTGGAAATTCTTCAGAAAACTTGTGAAGACCCGTTCCGTGAGACATGCCAGCAGTTATCCCCACTATCCTTTTATCCATCCTGCCCAATCTAAGTATAGTATCAGCAAAAACCTCGGTATAGGTAGGAAGATTCCCACCCTCTTTCAGAGGCTTACCCGTCTCTATATCAAATGAGCCGATACCATGAAAACTCGTGGGATCTTTCTCCGCCGGAGGATAGCCTTTCCCCTTGGTTGTTATGACATGAATCAAAATAGGTCCCTCTAGTTTTTTAACATTCTTTATATTTTCAATCAGATGGTCCAGACGATGTCCCTGAATTGGACCTACATACCTAAACCCTAACTCCTCAAAGAATACTCCTGGGATTATCAAACCCTTAAAGGATTCTTCCGCCTGTTTAACCAGCTTTAACACAGACCCTCCAATACCCGGGATTGTTTTGAGAAAGTTCTTCATCTCACTCCGAAATCTGGTAAAGAGCTGTCCCGTCATAATACGGTTGAGGTAAGATGAAAGGGCGCCTACATTGGGTGAAATGGACATTTCATTGTCGTTGAGGACAACTATCATATCCTTTTCTCGATGTCCTGTCTGGTTAAGTCCCTCAAAGGCCATTCCAGAAGCTATAGAGCCATCACCTATGACAGCTATAACCCTATATTTTTCACCCTTAAGACACCTGGCCTCTGCCATTCCTAATGCCGCGGAGATTGAGGTGCCGCTATGCCCCACACCAAAGGTATCGTAAGGGCTTTCATCCCTTTTGGGAAAACCGCTAATCCCTCCATACCGTCGTAAGGTATCGAACCTGTCTCTCCTGCCGGTTAATATCTTATGGGCATAGGCCTGATGACCCACATCCCAGATGAGTTTATCCTTGGGGGCATTAAATATATAGTGAAGGGCAATGGTCAATTCCACGGTACCAAGGCTTGAAGCAAGATGACCGCCGTTTTTGGAGACAACGGAGACAATCTCCTCTCTTATCTCACCTGCAAGCTGGACTAATTCATCTAAATTAAAGGATTTAATGTCAGCCGGGCTGTTAATCCCATCGAGTAATCCAGCCATAAAAAAGTGTCCTCTCCCCTAAGCCTTTCGCTTTCCAATATATCTTGCAATCATCCTTAAGGGCTCTGCTTTATCATCAAATTGCCTCAGATAACCAATAGCCTTATCTATCAACTCATCAGCAGTCTTTTTTGAATCATCAATACCCAAAACCGCAGGATAGGTTGCTTTCTTCTTGTTTGCATCGCTCCCAACACTTTTGCCTAAAAGGGCTTCATCGCCTTCCACATTTAAGATATCATCAACAGTCTGAAAGGCTAACCCAATAGCCGAGCCATACATAGACAATAGCCCGACCTCCTCTTCCGTTCCTCCGCCCAACCTTGCACCGATTCTGACAGAAGAAGCGATAAGTGCCCCGGTTTTATGGGTGTGGATATACTCTACGTCGGAAATATCAACCTGTTTTCCCTCTAACTCTATGTCCTCCATCTGCCCTCCCACCATCCCGGATGCTCCGGCAGCATAGGCTATATCATTAATTACATCTAAAACGGTATTAGGATCGACCCCAGAAATGGTGTTTG
>WOUX01000036.1:0-5212 GCA_009773075.1 bacterium
TAGCATCTCTGTCCGTCTCATCCGTCACCTCCATCGGTGACTATAACAAACCGGACAGATTGTGTGCTACAAACCGGACATATCACGTGTTACTGACAGGAGATATTTTTTCTGTTGACATACTGAGCAGCTATACGTATAATATACGTATAAAGGAGGTGTGCTATGCAGAAGAAATTAACCATAACCGTAGACGAAGAAGTATATACCGGACTCCATAAAATCATAGGACCCCGCAAAATCAGTAGGTTTGTCCAGGAAATAGTCCGTCCTCACGTTGTGCGCCCCAATTATGAATCGGCCTACGCCGAAATGGCAAAAGACAAAAATCGGGAGAATGAAGCATTAGAATGGGCCGAAATTACCTTTAAGGATATGGATCATGAAACGATGTGAAGTCTGGTGGGTCAATTTCGATCCTTCTGTTGGTGGGGAAATCAAAAAGAAGCGTCCTGCCGTTATAATCAGCAATGATGCATCAAACAAATTCCTCAATAGAGTTCAAGTTGTTCCTCTTACAAGCAAAACAGATCGTCTCTATCCCAGTGAGGCACTGGTGGCTTTTGAAGGCAAAGAGAGCAAGGCTATGGCTGACCAATTGGCCACTGTAAGCAAGGTAAGGCTTTTTAAACGTGCCGGCATTCTTTCTGGAGAAGATATGCGCAAGGTTGAAGAAACCGTTAAGATGCAACTTGGTATTTATTAAGAAAAGGCCAATGGGTCAATACCTAACCACTAATCCACTTAACTCTATTATTGAACTGATGGGGTTACAAAAAATGATCAAAGCCTTTTTTTCCAACTACGTATCTCTTTCCGCTATCATCCAAAACCGTGATCCCCTCCTCTGGTTCCACAACCTCTCCAATATGGGTAACCTTCGTCTTAAATCTGTTTTCCATCCTGTTAAGCAAATCCACATTACCTCTATCGACAGCGAATAGAAGCTCATAGTCCTCTCCACCACATAGCGCTAGATCCATTGGCCTGTCGGCAAATTCAGGGGAGTACTTTTGAAATGCCTCTGAAGTAGGGAGTTTATCTAACCAGATTTTTGCCCCTACTTTGCTCTGTTCACAGATATGCCCAAGGTCAGAGATAAGACCATCACTAATATCAATTTATAGGCGGATATAAACCTGAGGTCAAAGTGAACATCTTCAATAAGGGCATCACTGGTGGAGAGCAGTAATCTTCCTTTTTGGATCTCAATGGCACAGGCATCATCGCCTATACCTTTAATGATATCTTGGTGGGGGAAAGCGAGCTTAGTTTTTATTCTCTCTATCAGCCCTAATTCTCCCACCTCTTTGATTTCCAACTCTACTTTCCTTTAGAAGCGCTGCCTTTAATACGTCATCCATCTTTTTGGCGAAGACAAAATTTATCTTCTTTTTTATGTAGTTAGGGATATCATCCAGGTCTTTTTTGTTTCTTTCAGGGATAATTACAGTCCCAATCTTTGCCCGCAACGCAGCTAAAGCCTTCTCTTTCAGCCCTCCAATTGGAAGCACTCTTCCTCTCAGGGTAATTTCACCAGTCATAGCTATATCCTTGTTGACAGGGGTTTTTGAAAGGGCAGAGATTAAGGCGGTAGCCATAGTTACCCCTGCTGATGGACCGTCTTTGGGGATAGCCCCTGCTGGAATATGGATATGGGCGTCCTGGTTCTTATAAAAATCTTCATCTAAATTCAGCTCTTTTGCCTTTGAACGGGCATAGCTCAGAGCAGCCTGTGCAGATTCTTTCATTACATCCCCAAGTTGTCCGGTAAGGATTAAATTTCCCTTGCCTTTCATGGTGGATGCTTCTATGTGCAGGATTTCCCCACCTGCCTGTGTCCAGGCAAGGCCAGTCGCAACTCCGGCCTCGCTTATTGCTTGCTCCTCTTCAGGCAAGTATCTAGGTGTGCCCAGGTATTTGTGCAGGTTCCCTCTATTAACCTTGGAGCCCCCTTTTTTCCCTTCAGCAATCCTTCGGGCCACTTTTCTGCATACACCTGCAATCTCCCGTTCAAGGTTTCTAAGCCCGGCTTCATGAGTATAGTGGGAAATCATCTGCAATATGGCTTTATCCGATATCTTCATATCTTTTTCTGTAATTCCATTTTCTTCTAACTGTCTAGGGAGCAAGAACTTTAGGGCTATCTTTAGTTTTTCTTCTTCTGTGTATCCTGAGAGAGTAATGACCTCCATCCGGTCTTTCAAGGCAGGGATAATTGGGTCTACGAGATTTGCAGTGGTAATGAACATAACATTTGAGAGATCAAAAGGGACATTCAAGTAGTGGTCACTAAAAGCAGAGTTTTGTTCGGGATCCAAAACTTCTAAAAGGGCGGCAGATGGGTCTCCCCGGAAATCGGCCCCCACCTTATCTATTTCATCCATCATGAAAACCGGATTATTTGATCCTGCCTGTTTGATGCTCTGAATTATCCGTCCTGGCAATGCTCCTACATAGGTCCTTCTGTGGCCTCTAATCTCTGCTTCGTCTCTAACACCACCAAGGGATATCCTTGTAAACTTCCGCCCTAATGCCCTGGCAATGGATTTGCCCAGTGATGTTTTCCCCACTCCTGGTGGGCCAACAAAGCAAAGGATAGGCCCTTTCTTCTTTTTGCTCAGCTTGCGAACACCCAGGTATTCCAGTATCCTTTCTTTAACCTTTTCTAAATTATAATGATCCTCATCCAGTACTTTTTTAGCAGCCTTTATGTCGAGGTTGTCTTTGGTACTTACCTCCCAGGGAAGCTCTACTAGCCAATCAAGATAGGTTCTAACTATAGAGGCCTCTGCTGCATCAGGGTGCATCTGTTCCAGTCTGTCCAGTTGTTTGTTGGCTTCTTTCTCAACCTCTTTAGGCATCTTTGCCTTTTTGATCTTCTTCTTGAGGTCTATTATTTCTTTTGTCCTTTCATCCGCATCCCCCAGTTCATTCTTGATTGCCCGAAGCTGTTCCCTCAAGAAGTAATCTCGCTGGGTCTTGGTCATTTCTTCTTTAGCCTGGGACTGTATCTTTGCCTGCATGCTTGAGAGTTCTACTTCTTTACTTAAAAGCTCATTAACCTTTATAAGGCGATCAATAGGGTTAAAGATCTCCAGGACCTGCTGAGCTTCCTCAATCTTCAAGTTCAGGTTTGAACCCACCAGATCTGCCAGCCTTCCAGGGTCTTCAATATTATTAAGGACCATAAGAACATCTGAAGACAACAAGCCTCTTAAGGAAAGCACCTTTTCACTGTGTTCCTTAACGCTTCGCATCAAGGCTTCTGCCTCCAGGGGCAGTTCAGGCATAATAGGTTCCTTGATCTTCTCGATATTCACCATGTAACAAGGTTTCTGTTGTGTGTACTCAATTATGCGCCCTCTCATTAAACCCTGAACCAGAATCTTCACCCTTCCGTCGGGGAGTTTTAACATTCTCATAACCGTAGCCACCGTTCCCACAGAATAGATGCCCTCGGGTTTAGGATCCTCAACCGTCGGGTCCTTCTGAGTCGCCAAGAATATCAAACGGTCTTTTGATAATGCCTCATCAACGGCCTTAATGGATCCCTCTCTGCCTACAAACAATGGCAGAATCATGTATGAAAATATGACGACGTCTCTGACAGGCAATAACGGCAGGGTGTTTGGAATCTCAACATCCTCTCTTTTTATATCATAATCCATGCTTCTCTCCGTTTAATCTCAAGGTATCTGGGGGTTGTCTGCAAAATCTGACGTACAGCAAATTGTGTAGTAAGTAGGCACAACCTTACCTATATATAATGATACTATCGGCAAAGTCAAGCTAATTGAAAAATATTTTGATGTCATCTAAATTGTTTGTTATGGGACAATTGGGCAAACTGTTGATAAACATTTCCCCGTATTCTCTCGTTAATATACGATTATCCAATATAGAAAGAACCCCTCTGTCTTTTTTATTTCTAATTAACCTCCCTATCCCCTGTTTCAAGGTTATAATGGCCGATGGTAATTGATAATCAAGGAAGGGGTTCCCTCCACTTCTTATGATATTTTCAATTCTAGCTTCAACTACGGGTTCTGAAGGAGAAGCAAAGGGTAACCTATCAATAATAACACAGCTCAGCGCCTCACCCTGAACATCCACCCCTTCCCAAAAACTATGGGTGGCTAATAATACAGAGTTGACATCTCTTTTAAATTCCATAAGCAAATGAGACTTTGGTTTTTCACCCTGGAGTAAAACCAAAAAGTCCAGTCGTCCCCTTAACCTTTCATAGACCTCTTTCATGTTCTTGTAGCTTGTAAATAAAACAAATGCCCTTCCAGAGGTGATAGTCAGTATCTTTTCAATCTCTTCAGATATGGCTTCAATAAATTTGGATGTATTGGGATCAGGTATGCCTCTAGGCAGATATAGTATAGCCTGTCTTTCATAATCAAAGTGGGAACTCAAAGATAATTCGTTGATATCCCCATGGAGCCCCAATCGGTTTTTAAAGTAACTAAAGCTCTTATTGGCAGAAATGGTGGCGGAGGTGAAAATGATACATTTGAGATTGCTGAACAGTCGGGAATTTAGCTCATAGGATACGTCAATGGGCGAGGCATGGAGAAATATGCCTTTCCCTCTGTTCTCACACCAGTAAACATATAGAGGGTTTTGCAAGTTGACAATAAATGTCAACTGGTCCTTTATGTCTGATGCCCTTTTGCTGCAAGCCCTGATTTCATCGGTTTTGTTCTCCAGGCTGTTAAGTCTGGCAGATATTAATTCCAGGCTATTTAAAATCTTGCTAAACTGCCTTAAGGTATCGCCATGAAGAATGTCTTCCTTCAATCGGTATCTCGATACAGTGCTTCCGAAGCTGTGAAAGAATTTCTCTTGTCTTTGCATTAAAGAATCCAGCGTTTGATTTATTTCTTTATCATTGATCTTGCTCAATCCCAGCTTTCTCTGAATATCCCTGATCATCTCTTCAAATCTAAAATTACTTACCATTAGACCAAAATAATTGGTAACCACATCTTCCAATTGATGTGCCTCATCGAAGATCACTGCATCGTAGCCAGGTATTATTTCTCCGAAGCCGGTCTCCTTCACCGCTAAATCTGCGAAGAAAAGATGGTGATTTACGATAATAATATCAGCGGCGGCAGCATTTTGTCGCATACGGGTAATAAAGCAGGTATCGAAGGTTTCACACTTTTGTCCTAAACAGAGATCACTCTTTGAACAGATA
>WOUX01000036.1:5228-13335 GCA_009773075.1 bacterium
AGGGAATAATCATCAGGCAGATTGTCCAGTTCTGAGCGATCCCCCGTCGCAGTGGTTGCTGCCCATTTCTTGATCTCCTCATGATGAGAGAAAAAATCTCCGTCGAATGTCAGAAAGGGCTGGGCACTGTATTGCCTGAAACGTCTTAGACAGAGATAGTTATTCCTTCCTTTCATGCAGATAGCATTGAAGTCAACAGGAAGAACCTCTTTCAAAAGAGGGATGTCTTTGAAATAGATTTGCTCCTGGAGATTCTTTGTTCCGGAAGAGACAACAATCTTTTTGCCGCTTAAAACAGCAGGAATAAGGTACGCAATAGTCTTGCCAATCCCTGTTTCCGCCTCAACAACCAGGTATTCATTGTTCTTTAAGGCATCGTTGGTAGTATTATACCTGACCTTTAATAAAATCTTTGGAATTTAGAAATAATTATGTTACAAATATCCTAATTTAATTCTTGCCTTTGTCAAGTTTTTTCCAGTTTAGGCAGGAGCAGGGAGGGAGCCATGTCAGTAAATAAGGTAATACTAATCGGCAGATTGGGAGCAGACCCGGAAGTAAGATATACCAGCGATGGAACGGCTGTAGCTACTTTCCGCATAGCCACCACTAAGAAATGGTCCAATCAAAAGGGAGAAAAGGAAGAGAAAACAGAGTGGCACCGTATCGTAGCATGGAGAAGGCTGGGAGAGATATGCGGGGAGTACCTGTCAAAAGGCAAGCAGGTTTACATTGAAGGCGAGTTACAGACCCGTTCATGGGAAGATAAAGAGGGCAACAAGAGATGGGCAACCGAAGTTGTTGCTTCCAACATGCAGATGTTAGGAAGCCCTGCTGACCAGGATAGAACTAAGAAGGATTTTGAGGGGAGTCCTAAATAGGATGCGAGTTTTGATTCTGAGGACGACATACCTTTCTAAGCCCCGTTAGAAAATCTTTTTCTGGCGGGATAAGTTACCCTGTCCACTGTTCACCGACACGTTGTTGATAATGTTGTGGAATTAAAACGATATATTGAGTTAAATTTTGCAATAATTTAATAATTGCCTGCCTGTGTGTTGTCTACTTGGATATATCCAAGTGCGCACAGGCATTTGTGGATTGATAATGACTGGCAGTGAAATAAGACAGAGATTTTTGAAGTACTTTGAGAAAAAGGGACATGCGATAGTCGGCAGTTCCTCATTAATTCCTAAACAGGACCCTACTCTGCTCTTTACTAACGCGGGTATGGTTCAGTTCAAAGGGGTGTTTTTGGGGGAAGAGAAAAGAGAGCACGCTCGAGCTGCAACATCTCAAAAATGTGTTCGGGCGGGCGGCAAACACAATGATCTGGAAAATGTAGGGGTAACTGCGCGTCATCATACCTTCTTTGAGATGTTGGGCAACTTTTCTTTTGGTGATTATTTTAAGGAAGAGGCAATTGATATGAGTTGGGAGTTTCTGACCAAGGAATTGGATCTCCCTGAAGATAAGATGTGGATAACCGTATTTAGGGATGATAATGAGGCTTTCGATATCTGGAGAGATAGGATTGGAGTACCAGATAGTAGGATTATCAGGATGGAAGAAGAAGATAACTTCTGGGCAATGGGAGAGACGGGCCCCTGTGGCCCTTGTTCAGAGATTCTGATAGACCAGGGGAATGATATAGGATGTGGAAAATCCACCTGTAAGGTAGGGTGTGATTGTGATAGGTTCTTAGAGCTATGGAATTTGGTATTCATGCAATTTGACCGTAGTTCAGATGGAGTATTGACTCCTCTTCCCAAGCCCAGCATTGATACAGGTATGGGACTGGAGAGGATAAGTGCTGTTGTCCAGGGGGTAAAGACCAACTATGATACTGACCTGTTTAAGGTATTGATTGGCTTTGTAGAGGAGATTTCCGAGAGAAAGTATGATGACAATGAGAGAGATGATGTCTCCATAAAGGTGATAGTAGATCATAGCCGGGCTATAACCTTCCTCATAGGGGACGGGGTGCTGCCTTCCAATGAGGGCAGAGGATATGTTCTTAGGCGTATTATGAGGAGAGCTGCCCGTCATGGAAAGATACTGGGTCTGGATAAACCCTTCTTGTATAAAGTCTCAGGTACTGTTGTGGATGTTATGCGGGAAGCCTATCCTGAACTTGCAGATGCAAGGAATTACATAGCCAAAATCATCCATAATGAAGAAGAACGTTTCTCCCAGACCCTGAATAGTGGTCTTGCCATATTGAATGAAGAGATGGAAAGACTAAAGGACAGTAAGGAAAAACAAATTCCAGGCTATCTGCTTTTTAAACTCTATGATACCTACGGATTTCCAGTAGATCTGACATATGATGCGGTTAAGGATGAAGGGTTTGACATTGATGAAAAAGGGTTTCAAAAGGCCATGAATGAACAGAGAAAAAGGGCAAAAGAATCATGGAAGGGGTCGGGTGAAGAAGAGGTTTCTGAGATATATAAAAGGCTTGTCAAGGATAAAGTTGAATCCTCCTTTTCCGGGTATGAAAGCGAGGGCATTGACATATCAGACTCCGTATTGGCCATTATTAAGGATGGCAAGGAAGTTGAATCCGCTTGTGAGGGAGATTATATTGAAGTTGTGACAAAACACACCCCTTTTTATGGGGAATCAGGAGGTCAGATTGGAGATACTGGGGCCATCATAAACGATACCCTTTTTTTTGAGGTAGAAGATACTTTGAGGCCCCTGCCAAATTTGATTGTTCATAGAGGTGAAATCAAAAAGGGTTCTATTAAAAAGGATGACAACGTTTCTTTTCGCCTCAGCAAAGATAAACGACAAAAAATTGCCAACAACCATACAGCGACCCACTTGCTCCACTCTGCCCTGAGGGAGGTGCTGGGAGACCATGTTAAACAATCGGGATCCCTTGTTGCTTCTGAAAGGCTCCGATTTGACTTTACCTATTTCTCTCAGATAACCAGTAGAGAGCTCCTTATGGTAGAGGAACGGGTCAACCAAAAGATTAGGGAAAACATAGAGATTGAAACGCACGTGATGCCAGTTACAAGGGCTTTAGAAAGCGGAGCCACAGCCCTTTTTGGGGAAAAATACGGCAATGAAGTCAGGGTTGTGGAAATACCTGGTTATAGCAAGGAGCTCTGTGGCGGTACCCATACAAGACGCACAGGGGACATTGGTATTTTTAAGATAATCAACGAATCTGGTATCGCCGCTGGGGTGAGGAGGATAGAGGCATTAACAGGCGAGGAGGCATTAAGGCACATAAACAAGGAAGAAGATATATTAGAAGAGATTGGATTAATCCTGAAAGCCAAGAAGGATGAGACAGTAGACAAAGTAGAGAAGCTGCTCCGGCATAACAAAAATCTGGAGAAGGAGGTAGAGTCTCTTCAAGGCAGATTTGCAAGCAAGCAATCAGAAGATCTGTTAGATCTGGTTAAGGAGGTTGAAGGGATTAACGTATTATCTGCAAAGGTAAATGTAGATAACCCAAAAGGCTTAAGGGAGTTAGCTGATAAATTGAGATGCCGGTTGACATCAGGAATCATCCTCCTGGCTGGGCAAAAGGATAAAGATATCATGTTGGTTCTTGTGGTTACAAAAGATATTACCAATAGATTTGATGCAGGCAAGATAATAAAAGAGATTGCCAGAATGGTTGGTGGAAGTGGTGGCGGCAGACCAGATATGGCTCAGGCCGGGGGAAACAACTTGAAAGGTCTTGATAAAGCGCTAGAGAGTATTTATGAGACAGTTAAGAAAACTGCTTCTACCTGAGTTTTGCCAAAAGCTTCTGAGCTTTACTGTAGTGCTCACTCTTCGGATAGTTTTCTACCAAATGAGCAAGCGCAGTCTTTGCTTTTTCCTTCTCCTCTAAGGACAGATAGGACTCTCCAATATAGAGGTATACCGTGTCTTTAATGCTGGATTTAGGAAAATTTTCCAAAATTCCATTGAACCTATAGAGAGCTGAGGTGTACTTCTTTCTTTTAAAATAGAGATGCCCCACATAAAACTCATGCTGAGCCAGCTTCTCTTTACATATTTCCAGCATCTTCTGAGCTGAGCTTACATAAGTGGAGGAAGGATGCCTAGAGATAAGATATTCAAATTGCTTGACAGCGTTTTCAGTGAATGTTTGATCCCGGTCTATGGATAGAATCTGTTTAAAATAAGACATACCGGTCTGATATATGACGTAAGAGATAACGGGATTGGTGGGATGGAGTTTTCTGAAATCTTCATAATGATTTATGGCCTCACTGTATTCCTTTTCGTGATAATAGGAGTCGGCTATCCTCAGCTCTGCTACAATGGAATATTTACTTAAAGGGTAATTGTCTCTCAGTTCCTCAAAGGCCTCCCGTGCTTTTCTGTATTTTTCATCTTGATAGTAAGTAAAAGCTTGATTAAACAACCCCTCAACGGTATTAACCTTCCTCTCTTTTGTCCAGAAACAACTGGTTATCGATAATGATAGAAATAAGAACACCAACAAAAGGAGCCATTTCCCAATTAATGCCTTCATGAATCTCCCTTCCTCCATCCAGTTTTCAGTCTGCCAATTAATCCAATGGGGTTTTACTGTATATATAGTTTGTTTATAATAAAGTCAATATTAATTAAGCTCATCCTGAAAAGTGAAAAAAATCCCTTTGAAGAGAACATCTGCCTGTGCTTTGCCTGCCTACCGACCCGACGGGGCAGGAGAAAATTACCTCTTGATTTTACACAAATTAATGTGTAATATTATGTGTGATTATTAAGGAGGTGATCTTTATGGCAACAAATTTACAGATAGATGACAATCTCATTTTAAAAGCTGTAAGACTCGGGGGACATAAAACAAAGAAAGCCGCTGTCTCAAAGGCACTAATTGAATATATACATCAGTTGGAGCAAGAAAAAATTCTCTCGATGTTTGGGACTGTGGAATACGACCCTGAATATGATTATAAAAAGCAGAGAAACCAGTCATGAAGGTCATTGTTGACACGAGTGTATGGTCTCTGGCTTTAAGGCGCGATAAACACGACTCCACTGCGCCAGTTCAAGAGCTTCGTCATATAATCCATGACCATCGCGTCCAAATGATTGGCACTATACGCCAGGAGATTTTATCGGGTATTAGCAGTGAATCTCAGTTTAAGAAAGTCCGGAAGCATCTGGAAAGCTTTCCCGATCTTCCAATTCTTACCGAAGACTATGTTACTGCAGCGCAGTTTTTCAATCGTTGCCATTCAAAAGGAATACAGGGCTCAAATACAGATCTCTTGATTTGCGCTGTGGCTTTCAGAAACAAGTTCTCAATATATACTACAGACAAAGACTTTGAGCTATTTTCGAAGCATATACAAATTGTTCTCCATAAAGTTGATTAATTCCAACATTGCCCTTGTAGCCGACAGCTAACTGCTGCGGCTGAAGAGTCCGTTATCCCCATGAGGACCATAAAAGTTTCATTGACATGTACAGACAAGTGATGTACACTTAACATATGAGATACGAATGGGACCCACAAAAGAATGAGTGGCTAAAGAGAGAAAGGGATATCTCATTCGAAAAGATAGTCTTCCATCTGGCACGAGGGGACGTATGGAAGCTCGCCGATCATCCCGATCAGGAAAACTATCCCGGGCAAAGGATATACTTCGTCATCGTGGAGGACTATATCTATCTTGTTCCTCATCTCATTGAAAAGGACTACATTTTTCTGAAGACAATTATCCCAAGCAGGAAGGCAACCAGGACATACAAAAATGAGCTGGAGGGTTGAGACATGAAGTACGACAAAGAAGAAAAAACCATCATTGATGCCTACGAGAAAGGTAAAATGACACTTTCTACTCCGGCCAAAAAGGAGATTGAAGCCATAAAGGCAACTGCCCGAAAGACCTTGATAAAGGACAAACGAATAACCATACGTCTTTATGACCACGACTACCGGGGCATCCAAAAGAAGGCAATGGAAATGGGTATTCCCTATCAAACCCTCATTTCCGGCATCATACATCGCTATATTGAGGGCGACTTGATTTCAAAGACAGGATAACCACGTGATCCAGCCAATCGCCGGGAAACCCGGCTCTTGTTGATCCTGGCGTTGACCATGTAGAAAACCCCTGGATTTTTCCAATAATTAATTAGTCACACTGAAAAATCCCCTTTTCCCGCTCTCTGGTTCAGGTTTTTTGACCCATCTAAGCTCGCTTCATTGAAAATTCACAAACTCGCCCTTCGGGCTCAAACATGTATGTAAGAAGGCTATAGCCTTCTTATTCGCTCTCAGGGGACTTCTTCAAAGCTCTCGGCAGATTGTGCGAAGATCTCCTTACAAGAACTACATTGAATTGACTCTTTATTTGTTCCCTTTACTCCACATTGTATATCCAAGAAAAGGAGAAATCGATGAAAATACCAGAATATATTACGGTCGATGAGGTAAGAAGAGTATGTAAGGAATTAGGTTTCAGGGATTGGTCAGAAATAAAAAACCCAACTGTGTCGGAAGATGAAGCATCCACGATTCTTGACATTGTTAATACAAAAAAGATGAATATTCCTCTCGAAGAGTTTAAAAATGGACTGGAAGTTGAGCTTGAGCACGGAACGATATATGAAGATGCAAATATAACAAATAACCATCCGATTTTGACCGGCAAGATAGTCTTGGCCCATCTCAAAGAAACAATGGACTACTACAAACGGATCGATGTTGCTGAAATAGAGGGGGACCTGCTAAAAGCCGTGATTTCTAAAAACATACAAAAAATAGAGTCAAAATATAAAAAACTCATTAAAGCACAAAAAGCGTTAAACCAGGCAATCGATGATCAGTTGAAATAAGGCAGATAATAACGGAGAAAAAGAGGTTGATATCACTTGCAATTGCAAACAAGTGATATTATAATTGCATAAATTAGCTTAAACGCAAATAAGAATGATTGTATTTGTAGAAAATCGGGGATGCTTGAATGGATATTAGCGGTTTCATAGCAGGTAGTTACAAACAGCAGTATCAGTATAAAAGTTTTCTTCCCAATCCGGTCAATATTGACTGGCAGATAAGCAACAGCAGCTTGATTAACCTTCTTAGCGAGGCAGATATTAAGCTTGGGGAACTGAATGCTTTTTCTCAACTGGTGCCGGATATTGATTTTTTTATCAGGATGCATGTAAGCAAGGAGGCGACAACATCCAGCCGCATTGAGGGCACACAGACCAATATCGCAGAGGCATTGCAGAAAGCTGAATATATTAATCCGGAAAAACGGGATGACTGGGAAGAGGTGCAAAACTATATCATAGCGATGAATGAGGCCATACAGGAGCTTGCGGTTTTGCCGCTTTCCAACCGGCTTTTGAGAAAGACTCATCTCACTCTCCTGCAAGGAGTGCGGGGCAAATATAAACAACCGGGCGATTTCCGCACAAGCCAGAACTGGATAGGTGGTGCTTCACTTTCCGATGCCGTGTTCATTCCGCCGCACCATGAAGAGCTGTCTGCTCTGATGAGTGATTTTGAAAAATTCTTACATAACCGTAATAATCCTCTTCCTCATTTGATTAGAATCGGTATCGCGCACTACCAGTTTGAAACAATCCACCCTTTTTTAGACGGTAACGGCAGGATTGGCCGGCTTCTGATTACTCTGTATCTGGTCAGTAATGGACTATTGACCAGACCCACTTTGTATCTATCCGCTTTTTTTGAAAAAAATAAATCGCTTTACTACGACAATCTTACCAGGGTCCGCACCCACAATGACCTGACACAGTGGCTGAAGTTTTTTTTGGAAGGAATAAAACAGACTGCTCAAAATTCGACAGAAACATTCAAAGCCATAATTGCACTGCGGCAGGAAATTGAACATCGCGATATTTTGACATTGGGCAAGAAAACAAAGTTAGCTCAGAAGTTTATCCACTTTCTTTACAGCAAGCCGATTACGGACAGCCAGGAAGTTGCCAAACAGATGGCGGTCAATCCCTCTACTGCGCTACGACTGATTGAAGATTTTATCAGGCTGGGCATTCTGAAAGAGATCACCGGCTTTAGAAGAAACAGGATTTTTGTTTTTGATAAATATTTACATCTTTTTGAATAACGGATGAGGAGAAATAG
>WOUX01000037.1 GCA_009773075.1 bacterium
ATCACTGCGGGTACAATTTAGAGAACGCAACTAATATGCCAATTTCCTTGATCTGCCTCAGGGGTTCTATGCCTTAAATATTTTTGAAAAAATCATTGTAATAGGTTTCCAAATTTGGTAGATTAAAGATCCTTAGTTTTTAATAGCCAACCTAAATCCAATATGATAGTACCGAAGAAGAGGCCAATAGTCAACGGATAAAAGTTGCCACCCAAGCGGGAAGGACGGCCTGAGATTATGTAGTCCGTTCTGAAAGATGAAATTCTTCAGGGCGAACAAATCAGAATTCAATAAAAAGGAGGTAATAGTGTATGTAACGGAGTCAAATCAATCATTGAGAATCTGGGAGGGAAGGAGATTTTGAAGATTCAACTTAATCAGGATGAAGAAGCAGTAAAAACGGCTAGAACTAAATTTAAAAAGGAGATAAAAAAAATGATTTCAATGCTGAAGACTAAGCAATGGGTAAATGTTAGCATATTGAGTTTTGTTCTTCTGTCTTTTGCATCACCCCTCTTTGCAAGTGAAGCAGAGCTTAATATTCCTGTCCTAACCGCGACTCAAAATAACCTATTAATGGTAGGTTTTCTCATTTGTTTTCTGGGGATGTGTTTTGGTCTTTATGAATACGTCAAAGTTAAAGGCCTGCCCGCTCATAAATCAATGTTAGATGTATCAGAGATTATTTTCCAGACCTGTAAGACGTATTTGATCCAGCAAGGCAAGCTCTTGCTTATCCTGGAGATATTTATTGCCGTGTGTATCGGTTATTATTTTGGTGTCTTGCAACAGATGCCGGCCCATGGGGTTTTACTCATTTTAGGCTGGTCAGTGGTTGGGATACTCGGTTCTTATGGCGTGGCGTGGTTTGGAATAAGGATGAATACCCTTGCAAACAGCCGGATGGCATTTGCCTCTCTCGAAGGCAAACCATTAAAATTATTGGATATTCCTTTAAGATCCGGCATGAGCATCGGACTCCTTTTAGTATGTGTGGAACTCATTATGATGCTTGCGATTCTGATTTATATCCCCCGTGAATATGCCGGCGCTTGCTTTATAGGTTTTGCTATCGGTGAATCTCTCGGTGCATCCGTGCTTCGTATGTGTGGTGGTATCTTCACCAAAATTGCGGATATCGGCTCAGATTTAATGAAGATAGTCTTTAATATAAAGGAAGATGACCCTAGAAACCCAGGGGTTATCGCTGACTGTACCGGTGATAATGCAGGAGACAGTGTTGGTCCTACTGCAGATGGTTTTGAAACCTATGGGGTAACAGGAGTTGCTTTAATCAGCTTCATCGTGTTAGCGGTTTTCCCGCAATACCAGGCAGAACTCATCACCTGGATATTTATAATGCGAATCCTGATGATTCTTACATCTATTGGCGCGTACTTTATCAATAAAATGATCACAACGGCTGTCAACGGAGGCAAAAAAAGTATCAACTTTGAAGCCCCTCTTACCTCACTGGTATGGATTACCTCGGTCCTTTCCATCATAGTTACATTTATCGTCAGTTACTGGCAGCTTTCTCAATACCCTGATAACCTATGGTTTAAGCTCTCGATCATTATAAGCTGTGGAACTCTTGCAGCGGCAATTATCCCTGAGCTAGTGAAGTCGTTTACCAGTTCCAAGTCGGCCCACTGTCAGGAGGTAGTAACTGCAGCCCGAGAAGGGGGGGCTTCCCTTGGTATCCTTTCTGGTCTTGTGGCCGGCAATTTCAGCGCTTTCTGGCTCGGTATAGCTATCACTGGTTTGATGACGGTTGCCTATTTTACCAGTACCTTTGGCCTTGATAGTTTTATGATCTATTCTTCTATTTTCGCCTTTGGTCTGGTTGCGTTTGGTTTTCTTGGAATGGGGCCGGTTACCATAGCAGTGGACAGTTATGGGCCTGTTACGGATAATGCCCAGTCTATTTATGAGTTATCCCTGATTGAAACACTCCCGAATATCTCCTCTGAAATTAAAAAGGATTTTGGATTTAAACCAAACTTTGATACGGCAAAACATCAACTGGAAGAGAACGATAGCTGCGGCAATACCTTTAAAGCCACGGCAAAACCGGTCTTAATCGGTACTGCGGTAGTAGGCGCCACAACGATGATTTTCGCTTTGATTTTGCTCCTGAAGAAGACATTAGGGGTTGAACCGGAAACCATTTTAAATCTACTGAACCCATACACCTTGTTAGGTTTCCTCTGCGGTGGAGCGGTAATCTATTGGTTTACCGGGGCTTCGATCCAGGCGGTAACTACAGGGGCTTATCGTGCCGTTCAATATATAAAGGATAACATAAAGCTCGATGATAAGACAACGCTGAGCGCTTCCACTGAGAGTTCCAAAGAGGTGGTTAAAATCTGTACGCAGTATGCTCAGAAAGGGATGTTCAATATCTTCGTTGCCATCTTCTGCTTTACCCTGGCATTTGCCTTCTTTTCTTCGCCGGGTACTTCAAATGCTCCGGCATCCTTCTTTATTAGCTACTTAATTTCTATTGCAGTCTTTGGACTGTTCCAGGCTATTTTCATGGCTAATGCAGGCGGGTGTTGGGACAATGCCAAGAAAGTGGTGGAAGTTGATTTAAAGGAAAAAGGAACTCCCTTGCACGAAGCTACAGTTATTGGAGATACAGTAGGAGACCCCTTTAAGGATACATCTTCAGTTTCATTGAATCCTATCATAAAGTTTACCACCCTTTTTGGCATTTTAGCCATGGAAATTGCAATTGCCCCAGGAATGAAGGGCATTGCAGGTTGGGTAGGGATTGTCTTTTTTGTGATAAGCCTGATATTTGTATTGCGATCATTTTACGGCATGCGCATCCCGAAGACATAAAACACATTAATTACTAATAAGTTTCAAATGCTCGATAGTTGGCTTGCTCAATATGGGCAAGCCAACTATTTTAATACCCCTACCTTCCCCCTACCACTGTCGGAGCAGAAGCTAGCGATTGTCCGTTTACTATAAACCCGAGGTTAGGTTAATATTGAATGCAGGCTATTGTTCAGGTGAAAAAGGATCTATTGAGGTTATCATCCCTGACTAAAGGGGAGATGGATCGGATATTTGAAGAGGCTTCAGAGCTCAAAAGAAGACAAAGAGAAAATGTGGTCTGGAAGCCCCTTTCAGGAAAGATGCTGGCATTGATCTTTGAAAAGCCTTCCACCAGAACCCGTGTCTCTTTTGAGGTTGCTATGTACCAATTAGGGGGGCATTCCCTGTTTTTGAGCCCCAAAGATATGCAGCTTGACCGTGGAGAAAGTATCGCCGATACTGCCAGGGTTTTGTCCCGTTATGTGGATGGGATAGTGATCAGGGCATTTTCCCAAAAGCTCGCCGAAGAACTGGCAGAGTTCGCTTCAATCCCTGTGATCAACGGCCTTACCGACCTTTTGCATCCCTGTCAGATATTGAGCGACATCTTTACCATCATCGAAAAAAAGGGGAGATACCAGGGCATTAAGATTGCTTATGTAGGTGATGGTAACAACATAGCCAATTCCTGGGTTGAAGCGGCCTCAAGGTTGGATTTTCATCTCTCTCTAGCCTGTCCTGCTGGGTATCTCCCAGATGAAGACATAATCAGGATATCTAAAAGGGAGTCTCCTTGTCCCATTGAAGTGATGGTGGACCCTTTCCAGGCAGTAAAGGGGGCGGACATAATCACCACCGATAGTTGGGTGAGTATGGGAAAGGAAGATGAATATGAAAAGAGGATGATAACCTTTGAAGGCTACCAGATTAATGAAAGGCTGGTAGCTGAGGCGAAAAATGACGTGCTGGTGATGCATTGTCTGCCAGCTCACCGTGGAAAGGAGATAACAGATCAGATCATTGACGGAAGGCATTCTATCGTTTTTGACCAGGCAGAGAATAGGCTACACGTCCAAAAGGCCATATTGGAGATATGGCTGGGTAGAGAAACGAATATGAGGGAGAAGCCCAATTAAGGTCGGTGCATATAGGCATATTCCTTGCTATGGAAGTGAAGAGGAAGTAATTCATCTCAAGGTAAAATAAGAGGGAGTATAGTGTCAAAAAAAATTTTTGATCTGTTGGGAGTATGGAAAAAAGTTGATGTGTTTTTGAAGAAGAGGTTTGATGAATATCATTAAAAGGAGGTCTCAATATGTTAGTAAAGAATTGGATGACAACAAATTTAATCACCATTGATGAATATGAATCCATGCACACGGCTATAAAGCTGATGAATGAAAATAGGATCCGACGTCTGCCTGTTGTGAAAAAAGGGAAATTGATAGGGATTGTAACGAATCTCGATATTAACAGAGAATCGGCATCCAAGGCTACAAGTTTGGCTATTAACGAGTTGAATTATCTTATAGATAAGATAAAGATTAAAGACATTATGACAAAGAAGAACCTAAAAACCATTTCTCCAACAGATACAGTAGAGGAAGCGGCTTTGATTATGTCAGAAGAAAAGATTGGGGTACTTCCTGTAGTGGAGGATGGAAAGCTGGTAGGGATTATCACGGAGTCGGATTTATTTAAGGTCCTCATCAGTATGACAGGCGTTCGACAAGGTGGTATACAGTTTGCATTTGAGCTTCAAGATAAACCTGGTTCTATTAAAGAAGTTGCCGATGTACTACGGTCCTACGGAGGGCGTATGCTCTGCATAATGACATCGTATGAACAGGCCAAAGAAGGATACCGTCATGCTTACATAAGAATGAAGAATATCAATAGGAATAAGATTGAGCCGTTGAGGAAAGAGTTGCAAAAATTCAATTTGATGTATATATCAGACAGTAAAGAGTAGACAAGAAAGATGCAAAAAGGCTCTCTCCTTGCAGTGAGATAGTTTCGGAAGAGGCTGCCTTAGAGGCTAAAAAGATTGGTGATAGAGGATCGTACAGGTTGATTCTACATGTGCCCCCCAGTTACCATATTTTCTTTGGTGAGAGTAGGAAGACCTTGGGATTAAAACTGGGCTCTTCCGATAGCACTCGAGAGAGGGGTAAAGAGTGCAATTTCTGCGGTGAGTTTGGGAAATTAACTGGACATTTTCGATATTTACTCATATACTATATATAATCATTTAACTAGACATTTCTAATATTGTCTAATATGAACTAAAAAATAGGCAGTAACTAAGGAATTTATAAATAGATGTTACCATCTTCTGTAGAAATAGAATGCTTCAACAAACTGAAAGGATGGCGCCTCCATTTTGCATGGCTGAGGTTAATGGATGGAGAACACGAGGCTGCCTTGCGTATTGCCATCGATGGGGCAGTTTCCATATTTCAGAGAAAATTCTTTGATAAACCGTATATGGACGAACCTGTCGTTCTCTCCACTCGTTCACTTTTAATGAACGGGGGGCTTTCCAAAGAGAGGTGTGTATCGTCATTCGAACTCTTAGCTAAAAGAGTTTTTAGTGGTCAGGGTATTGAGGCTGAAAAGCCAGGTGTGATCTTCAGAGACCTTCTTTCTTTGAAATCCATGTGCCCATGGAGTGTCATGGATATTTCCCAGGTCTCTTTCCCTTTGCTCTTTCGTATGGGAAAAGAAGGGGAAATGTTGAATCAGACAGACAGCAATTTCAGCCTGAAGGGATGTCCTGTGCTTTGTGACAGAGTTGGAAAAATCTGGACACCAATTACCCTTGCTGATGAGACCGGCATTGATGCATCATGCAGCGACATACTTCTTGTTTGCTATTCTCCCATTGAACAAGCAAGAAAGGTGGCTGCAAAGACACATTTGGGAAGTATGGTGCACATGACACAGTCATTTCGTTTCGTTATTGAACGAGCATTTTTGCCAAAGGAGGAGTTGTAATCTAAATGCGATTGTCTTGTAGAGGAAGATATGTTACTAGAGCGATGATTGAACTTGCGCTTCATCATGGGAAAGAACCGCTACCCCTAGCAATAATAGAGAAAAATCAGGGCATTTCAAAGAAATACTTGACTCAATTAATGGGTGTTCTAAAACTGGCTGGGCTCATAAGGGTCATTAGAGGAAAAAACGGAGGATATCTGCTTGCTCGTGCCCCTTCAGAAATAACCCTGGCTGACATCCTGTATGCTGTCGAAGGAGATATGTCGCTCATTGAATGTGTTAAAGATGCGAAATTATGCTACCGATCTGACGAATGCATATCGCGTCCAACCTGGGTTGAGCTTAGTGAGCTAATCAAGGACTACTTGGGAACTACTACTTTAGAAGACATTCTTAAGAAAGGTATCCTCTTGCAGATGTCTGGTGCAAGTAAATAAATAAGATGATTATCTATTTCGAACCGGAGGCTGGGATATTTGCATTATTTTTGGGCAGCCAGATTCTAAAGCACGAGCCTTTGTCCTTTTCAGATTCTACGTTTATAGTTCCTCCATGTTCCGATACAATTTTCTTTACGACTAACAGTCCAAGACCTGTACCTGTTGAACCCTTGGTGCTGACCATTCCGTGAAAAATCTTTTCCTGGATTTCTTTTTTTATTCCAATGCCGTTGTCTGATACTTCGAAGATAATCCCATGCTGATTTTTCGATTCTAGTCTAATGACAATTCGGCCTGGACATCCAGGAGGAGTAGCATCGATCGCGTTAGATACCAAGTTCATTAGACATTGATGCAAGGCGTATGAATCTACGTAAATATCACCGAAATCCCCTTCGTATTCCGAAATAATTTCAATATTCTTATTATGGGCTTTATTCTCCATTGTTTCGATAACATCCTCAACTATATTTTTGGGGTCATACTTCTCAAAAATAGGCTCACGGTCTTTTGCATAGTTCAATAGGTTAATCACAAGCTCAGAAATGAGGTCGATGTTTTTTTCGATCATCCTCCAACCCTTTTGAGTATCCTTTTCATCACTTATCATATTCCCCTTCTTGTAAATGTACACCCCCCCCAAGAGGCCATCCAGGATGTTCTTGATCGAGTGGCTGATACTGGCGACAGCCTGACCAGTTGCACCCAGTCGTTCAGACTGGATCAGCTCCTGCCTAAGGCGCTTTACTTCCCGAAGGTCCTGGAAAAAGAAAACCTTCCCTAAATGTTCTTCTTCCTCGTACAGGTTTATGCCCGAGAGTCTAACCGGTATTGGCTCTTTGTTCTTGTCCATGATTTCAGATTCCATGGGTTTAAAACCGCGCAACACCAGACCATAATCATATATAAGTGGACGGTTAATCTTTACAGCAATCTCTTCGGAAAAGAAATCTTTTAAAGTCTGTCTGTCAATGACATCAGATTCGCAATATCCGGTCAGGTTTTCGGCCACAAGGTTGAAAATCTTTACAGTCCCCATCTCATTCGCTGCGATGATTCCCATTAAAGAATTCTGAATCATGTTGCTCTGGAATTTGTAAGACTTCTCAAGTTCAGCCCTGGAAGTCTTGAGCATGTAAATCATGTGTTGAAATGAATCCGCCAATTGAACGATCTCATCTCCTTTATGGGTTTTGTAGACTTCACATTTTCTACATCCTTTGAGCTTTTCGGGAAATTTGGGTTCGTAACCCTCACAAGGTGTACCATCGACAAACCAACATTGAACTGCTATATTTGTGTAGGCTGCACAGTCCCTATGCCCGCACTTTTTAATCTCCG
>WOUX01000038.1 GCA_009773075.1 bacterium
CTTAGATGGGTCAAAAAATGTATGCTGAAGCGAAAAGGGGGACTTCTTCAAAGCTCTCTAATTGTTGACACTAACCGCTCCCCAATTGCCAACTCGACATCTTTCGCCTTGCTGAATCTGCAGAATGTCTTACTGTAGATATCAACAAAATATACACTCTGGAATCTATCGAAACCTGACTTTTTAATCGCTGTTACAGAGGGGTTATTTGAGGAGAGGACAAATGTAAGGACAGTTTGATACCCTTCTTGCTTCCCATAACAGAGTATGGCTGTTAGTATTTTAGGAAAGAGATTATTTCCTCGTAATTCAGATTTTGTAAAGGCATCGTACAGGTATATCTCATTATTTTTCAATCTTATCTTCTTACCAATTTCCCCTATATATGCTTCACTTGAAGCCACCCAGCAATAAGAGGCAATTTCCTCTCTAACGCAAGCAGCACAACAGATGTCTCCCTTCCTTAACCGATCTTCAAAAATATCACTATTTTGGTTGCATCCATTCATAAGTATTTCTTTAGTGTCAGAGGATTCATCAGTAATAAAATGTATCTCGGCAGAGATATTTTCCCTCACATATGGTATTTCTTTCCTTAGATTGAAAGAGAACAGCAATAGGATTCCATAGTTGACCCAATCCGACTCTTTTTCTTTCGTGTAGAGTTTTGCTAAGTCATTATTAGCCAGCATAATTCTAACCTTTGCTTCACTTCTGGGAGCTGTAGAACTTTATTAAAAACTCTGCGTCTTTGGGGGATAGGTTGAAATGCAAAATAGCTTTATTTACAAGTTTTTGCACAGCTTGATCAGGGTTTTCCTGCAAATGTTCAGAAATCCACTTTACTGCCCTTTTTATGTCTTCACCTTTCGGTAAGATGGAACTCATGGTTACATACTCCTTTACGATAGATTCTTTTGCTTACATATGGTAAACGTTAACTTTTTTCCTAAAGAAGTTCGTTTGAGCAGGGAATACAATAAGCCTTTCCCTCTTTCTTTACTGTCCTGGTTTCCATTGTAGGCTCACCACAGTGATCACAGAGGACTGAGGAATGTATCTGTGCTTCTTCGGGGAGATGGATTTTTACCTCCTCAACCTTAAAGAGCTCTTTCTCCGTGCCAGAGAGTATCTTCTCCACCATTTTTCTCCTCATCCTCTGCCCTTCCTCTTCTATCAAACCTTTATAAGCCTCCAAAATACCTGGAAGCAAACTGACTCTTACGGCTTTTCCAGTGGTTCTTTCTCCAAGGGTAAAGACCTGTTTCCCATAATCCTTAAATACAAGATTTCCCTTTCCAAAGGTACAACCCAGAAGAACCTGGACGGCATCTACACTGCAGGAATCATTTTCAACAATGGCAACCAACTCTTCATCCCCTGCTCTTTTCAGATCAGCCTTCTCAATGGCTGCCTTCACAGCCCGATAACCAATAGCAACCCCAGGACAGGAATGGCCATGAAACTCTATCACTTTTCGGTAGTCGTCTGGATACATAATCTTCTCCTTTAGAGGCTTATTATACGGCCCCAAGTCATTCCGGTAAAATTTCTCCGTTCTCAGGTAATATTTTTAAGTCTCTGTTTACCTCTGCCAGGAATTCATTCAGTGTTATTATCCTGAACAATGGGTATGTGGGGGAGTTCCGATACAGATTTATGGCTGCATCGTGAATCTCTTTCTTGGGGGCAGCGCAGCAGTCTTCCATGATAATAACATTAAAGTCGTTGGCCAGACCGTCCCATGCCGTAAACATAACGCATACATGGGTATTCATCCCGCAGACCACAATAGTATCTAACCCAAGGGTCCTTAAGGTCATATCCAAATCCGTTCTGAAGAAGGCGCTGAACCGCCTTTTCTCCAGGATCATATCCCCTTTTTCCGGTTTCAACTCCTCTATGACCTCAACCCCGTTTGTCCCTCGGATCGAATGAGGTTTCATCTTTCCCTTGAACATGAAATCATGAGGAAGAAAACTGTCACAGGCAAATATAATCGGGATATTCAAACCCCTGCTTTCCTTTAGGAGTCTCTGGATATTCGGGACTATCCTCTCGACCTCTGCTTTAAGAGAGGGGTTGCTCCCCACGCCACCCTTTAGCATATCTACTACGATGATGGCAGGCTTCATTTGCTGTAGTCGTAAAACCCCCTTCCAGCCTTCCTTCCCAGGTATCCGGCCTCTACGTATTTTCTTAAGAGGGGACATGGACGATATTTTGGATCACCTAATTCATTGTGCAAGACCTCCATGATTGCCAGGCACGTGTCCAGCCCTATTAAATCCGCCAGAGTTAGGGGGCCCATAGGATGGTTCATTCCTAATTTCATTACGGTGTCTATAGCCTCTGGTTTTCCTACCCCTTCATACAAGGCATAAACAGCCTCGTTGATCATGGGAAGCAGTATCCTGTTGGCGATAAAGCCCGGGAAATCCCCTGCTTCTACTGGGGTTTTACCCATCTTTTCTGCAAGCTTCATCACGGTATTAAAGGTTTCATCAGAGGTAGGAAGCCCTCTGATAACCTCCACCAACTGCATCATAGGAACAGGGTTCATAAAGTGCATACCTATCACTCTGTCCGGTCTCTTGGTTGCGGAACCAATCCTTGTAATAGATATGGAAGATGTGTTACTGGCCAGGATTGCCTCAGGTTTACAAACCTCGTCCAGTTTCCTGAAGATATCAAGCTTGATTGGAATGTTCTCTGTTGCAGCTTCCACTACAAAGTCAGCTTTTGCCATATCTTCTAGCTTAGTGGTGCCGGAAATCTTAGCAAGTGTACTGTCTTTTTGTTCGGCGGTAATCTTTTCCTTCTTAAACATCCTATCCAGACTTGTGGAAATAGAGGATATCCCCTTCTTTACAAAGTCATCCTTAACATCATTCAGTATGACGTCAAATCCAGTAGAAGCCGCAACCTGGGCGATACCACTACCCATCTGTCCTGCACCAACAATACCAAAAGTCTTGATCTCCATAATATGCCTCCTTGTGATTGTTAAAAACTACACCTCAACTATAATAGCAGCTCCCTGCCCTCCGCCAATACACAGGGTTGCCAAGCCCATTTTAGAACCCCTTTTCTTCATTTCGTACAACAGAGTCACCAGTATCCTGGCACCGCTGGCGCCTATAGGATGCCCCAGTGCTATAGCTCCTCCGTTAACGTTCACTTTATCTAAATCCCATCCCATCTCCCTGTTTACAAATATTGCCTGGGATGCAAATGCCTCATTTGCCTCTATCAGATCTAAATCTGAAACCGCCAATTTAGCCTTTGCAAGGGCCTTTTTACTGGCCGGGACAGGGGCAGTACCCATAATCGCTGGATCCACTCCGGCAGTAGCGTAGGATTTGATTGCAGCCATCGGTTTTAAACCAAGCTCATCTGCCTTCTGTTTTGACATTATTACCAATGCGGCTGCCCCATCGTTTATGCCTGATGCATTGCCGGCAGTAACCGTTCCATCCTTTTTGAATGCCGGCCGTAGTTTTGCCAATGTCTCTTTTGTAGTATCGGGTCTGGGATGTTCATCAGTATCGAATGTTTTCACTTCTCCCTTTTTCAGGGGAATCTCGATGGGCACTATCTCATCCTTAAACCTTCCTTCTTCTATGGCTCTGGCCGTTTTTATCTGGCTTCTAAGCGCAAAGTCATCCTGTTCTTCTCTGGTAATCCCAAAGCTATCTGCTACATTTTCTGCTGTAATCCCCATATGATACCCATTAAATATATCCCACAAACCGTCGTGTATCATTAAATCAACCAATTTGTCGTCATTCATCCTTACACCCCAACGGGCCTTATTTATGGCATAAGGTGTCATGCTCATATTCTCTAAGCCGCCGGCAATAATTATCTCTGCATCCCCCACCATTATAGCCTGGGCTGCCAGCATTACCGACTTCAGCCCTGATGCACAAACCTTATTTACAGTATATGAGGGTACTTCCTGGGGTATCCCTGCATCTATTGCTGCCTGCCTGGCAGGATTCTGTCCCAATCCTGCCTGTAAAACATTCCCCATTATTATCTCATCTATCTGATTGCCCTTTAGCCCTGTCCTTTTGACTACTTCTTCAATAACCTTAGCTCCCAGTTTCACAGCAGGCACGTCTTTAAAGGAGCCGCCAAATGTGCCTACTGCTGTCCTGACGCCATTTATAATTACAACCTCTCTCATTTTTTAACCTCCTTGCCAGTTCTCCATTATTATCAAATTTAACTACAGATAGCACAGACAGTTTCTTTAATCATCAATAAGCCATACAGTTTTTATATCTTTATTTCTCTGTGCCCTCTGTGGTTTGATATTACAATAAGCAATCTAAACTACTATCAAATTGGCGAAGATTTTACAAGGGCTTTTTTAATTGCAAATTATACACATTTGAGTTAACTTTATAAATAAGTTGTTATCTGTCAACATTATAAGGAGGCCGTTGATGATTATATCTAAATCATTTAAGACGCTCTTAATATTTATTGTTTTATCGGGTTTTTTGGGATGCTCAAGCAAGCCTGAGGAGGTTTCTCAACGCACTTCTAAATCTGCCTCTCCTGCTTACGGTGATATTCTGATAGACAGCTCTATTGGTGATGCCAGTAATCTAATACCAATGTTGTCCTCAGACAGTGCCTCTCACGGTATTGCCGGATTAATATTCAACGGACTGGTAAAATACGACAAACAACTTAACCTTGTGGGTGATCTGGCTGAATCCTGGGATATATCGGAAGATGGTCTGACCATAACCTTTCATCTGAGAAAAGGGGTGAGGTGGCATGATGGTGCCCCGTTTACTGCTAATGACGTTATGTTCGGTTATAAAACCATAATTAACCCCAATACCCGTACCGCATACGCCGGGGATTATTTGGAGGTAAAAGATGCCTCTGTTCTTGATAAATATACCTTTAGAGTGAGTTACAGTAAACCTTTTGCTCCTGCATTGGGGAGCTGGGGAAATCTTGTGGTTCTCCCTGAACACCTTCTCAAAGGCAAGAATATAAATACTTCCGACTTAAGTCGTCATCCTATCGGGACAGGTCCTTATAAATTTAAGAGTTGGAAGACAGGAGAGAAAATTGAATTGGTATCAAACCATGATTATTTTGAGGGAAGACCCTATATAGATGGATATGTATACCGTATTATACCAGACCCTGCCACTACCTTCTTAGAGCTGAAGGCCGGTGGAATAGACAGAATGGGATTAACCCCTCTCCAGTATGAGAGGCAGACTGATACACATAAGATAAATGAAGATTTTAACAAACACAAATATCTGGCATTTGTCTATACCTATCTCGCTTATAATCTTACGAACCCAAAGTTTAAGGATAAACGGGTTCGCCAGGCAATCAGTTATGCCATAGATAAGACAGAGATAATCAACGGGATATTACTGGGGTTGGGAGAGATAGCCACAGGACCTTATAAATCCGGAACTTGGCAGTATAATCCCAATGTAAAGGGATACCAATATAATCCTGAAAAGGCGAAGAGATTATTGGCAGAAGCCGGGTGGAAGGATAGTAACAGTGACGGGACTCTGGACAAGGATGGTGTCCCCTTTGAGTTTACCATAATAACCAACCAGGGAAATGCCCAGAGGGCACAATGCGCAGAGATCATTCAGCGCAGACTTGTGATGGTGGGTATTAAAGTGAAGATCAGGATTATCGAATGGGCGGCTTTTGTAAATGATTTTATAGACAAAAAAAACTTTGAAGCGGTTATCCTGGGATGGACAACGGGACCTGAACCTGATATATACGATATATGGCATTCAAGTAAAACCAGACCCAAGGAGCTAAACTTTATCTCATATAAGAACAAAGAGGTAGATGAACTTCTATTAAAGGGAAGACATACCTTTAATAAAGAGGAGAGGAAGAGATGCTATTTCAGGATACAAGAGATACTGGCAGAAGATCAGCCCTATACCTTTCTTTACATTCCCTATGCCTTACCTATAATACATAAGAGATTCAAAGGGATTAAACCTGCCCCAATAGGGATAGACTATAATTTCATTAAATGGTATGTTCCCAAAGCAGAGCAGAAATATAGAATGCAGGAGTAATGGTTGATTAATGAATCATAACCTCAAGGATTTTTACTTCTTCAGCGATTTTTTGAATCGAAGGGTTTATAAACCTTCAGGACAGAAGATTGGCAAGATTCTGGATATGGTTGCCGAAAGGGGAGACCCTTACCCAATGGTCATTGGCATTGTGATTCAAACAAAGGCAAGGGGAAAGAGGTTCTATCTCCCATGGGAAAAGATCTTTCAAATAGAACCCCGGCTCACCTTTTCTGGTGATGAACTCCGTGATTTTAAGTTCCTCCTTTCCGAGAAAGATACCTTCCTTGTTCGGGAGGAGGTAATGGACAGGCAGATCGTTGACACCTTTGGTGCAAAGGTGGTGAGGGTTAATGATCTTCACTTCCTTAATATGGATTCCCGTCTCAGGTTGGTTCATGTGGATGTGGGATTTCGAGGACTGATGAGGAGAGTTGGATGGGAGAAGACAGTGGATTATATCCTACGCTGGCTCTTCTCTTATGATCTTACCAATAAGTTAATATCCTGGCAATATGTTCAACTCCTCTCCGGTTCTGATCTCCTCCGGCTAAGTGTGTCTCAGAAGAAACTTTCTCCCCTCCACCCTGCGGACTTGGCCGATATTATTGAGGACCTGAGCGGGCGGGACAGATCTGCTATCTTTCATGCCCTGGATACAGAGACCGCTGCCGATGCCCTGGAGGAAATCGTCCCGAAGATCCAGAAAGCCCTCATGGAGACGATCACAGTAGAGAAAGCCTCTGATATTGTTGAGGAAATGTCGCCCAGTGAGGCGGCCGATCTCCTGGCTGATCTCTCCGAAGAAAGGGCTGAGGAAATCCTCGAAGGGATGGAACATGAGAAGGCAGAAGACTTGAGAGAGCTGCTTGTCCACGAAGATGAGACAGCAGGTGGTTTGATGACGACTGCCTATCTAAGCTTGACACCAGAGGTGACTGTAGAGGCAGCTATTGCCCGATTGAGGGCTGAGTCCCCAAATTTAGATATCATAGACTACATCTATGTCTTGAATGAAGAAAATGTGCTTCAGGGGGTGGTAAGCATTCGGGACATCTTTGCAGCCCAATCTCATCAACCTCTCTCCGAAATCGAGGTTCCAAGGTTGGTAAGCGTCAAAGTGGATACGGACCAGGACGAGGTCGTTAAGTTGTTTATGAAGTATGGATTTAGAGCACTTCCTGTGGTAGATAAAGATAACTGTCTCAAGGGAGTAATCGGTTTCCGTAGTGTCCTTGATGTATTGTCACACGATAGAGGATAAGGATGGATAAGAATTGCGCAACAAGGTCGGTTTCGGGTTCGATGCGCTCTATGTGGAAGATGGTGGGGCTATTCCTCATTCTGGCGGGCCCCGGCATTATTACCTCCAATGTTGATAATGATGCCGGTGGCATCACCACTT
>WOUX01000326.1:0-1633 GCA_009773075.1 bacterium
TGCCGCGGATCTTGCTGCCCATCGGGCAGATACAGAGAGTCACAGGGCAGGGTACCGAATCAGTGAGAGCTGAGATTAGGTTTAAAAAAGAACTATCAAGAAAATATAAATCGCTCTGGATGAAACTTATCGGCTCTAAAGCACGAGGCGACTTTGATAAAGAATCTGATATTGATATTGTAATTGTCCTAAAAAATGTTGACTGGGATATTGAAAGAGACATATATGAAAAAGGCATTAATCACTGGTATTACAGGCCAAGACGGCTCTTATCTAGCTGAACTACTTTTATCAAAGGGTTATGAAGTCCATGGTCTTATTCGTAGAGCAAGCACATTTAATACAGGCAGAATTAATCATATCTATACAGACCCTCATGTAAAAGAAACAAGATTGTTTTTGCATTATGGTGACCTTTCAGATTCAGGCCAGCTTACAAATCTTATCTATAACATACAACCCGATGAGATATACCATTTAGGCGCCCAGAGCCACGTAAGAGTGAGTTTTGATATGCCTGAATATACAGGTGATATAACAGCCTTGGGTACAACAAGGCTACTTGAGGCTGTGAGGAGAAGCGGAATAAAGACGAAGTTTTACCAGGCATCTTCATCCGAAATGTTTGGCTCTGCTCCACCACCTCAAAATGAAAATACTCCCTTCTGTCCACGCAGTCCTTACGCGGCATCAAAGGTTTATGCTCACTGGATGGCTGTAAATTATAGAGAAGGTTATAGGATGTTTGCATGTAATGGGATTCTCTTCAATCATGAATCACCCCGAAGGGGTGAGACCTTTGTAACAAGAAAGATAACAAGGGCTATAGCAAATATAATTGCAGGAAAGCAGGAAAAACTATATCTTGGAAATCTTGATGCCAAAAGAGATTGGGGCTTTGCCCCTGAGTATGTAGAGTGTCAATGGTTAATACTTCAGCAGGACGAGCCAGATGATTACGTCATCGGTACAGGAGAAAGCCATTCAGTGAGAGAATTTGTAGAACTTGTATTCAATTATGCAGGGATTGAAATAGAATGGAAAGGAAATGGAGTGAACGAGCAGGGAATTGTTCGTTCTTTATCCTCAACCTCAACCTGTTCTTTAAAAGCTGGGGATATTATTATTGGGATTGACCCTCGCTATTTCAGACCTACAGAAGTTGATTTTCTTCTTGCTGATGCATCAAAAGCAAAGAAAAAGCTTGGCTGGGAACCAAAGGTAACCTTTAAAGAGTTGGTTAGGATAATGGTTGATGCAGATATCGAATTGATAGGTATAAATCTACCTGGTGAAGGGAAAAAGATTTTACAGGCGAAAGGGATTCACTGGACAAAGAATAAGCAGAAGGTTGTAGGATAGAGGTTAGAGGCTATAGGCAAAACATGAAAGAAGAAAAATACATATTTTCTTTTGAAAAGTTAGACGTCTGGCAAATGGCAGTTGATTTAGCAGATCATGTCTTGGGATTGCTTGAAAAAATACTTCTCAATAAGCATACATTTTATTGACATGGGATTCTGGAATAAAAAGCGAGTATTAGTTACTGGTGGAGCAGGTTTCCTCGGCTCTTTTATTGTAGAAAAACTGAAAGAGCAAGGATGTAAAGACATCTTTGTGCCGAGAAGCAAAG
>WOUX01000326.1:1704-3046 GCA_009773075.1 bacterium
GAGGCAGTAAAAAGGCTTTATGAAGATGCCAAACCCGATATTGTTATTCACCTTGCCGCAAGGGTTGGGGGAATAGGGGCAAATCGTGCCAATCCAGGAAAATTCTTTTATGACAACCTTATGATGGGTGTACAGATGATGGAGGTTGGCAGGCAGGTTGGTATTGAAAAATTTGTTGCATTGGCTACCATCTGTTCATACCCAAAATTTACTCCGGTACCGTTTAAAGAAGAAAATCTATGGGATGGCTATCCTGAAGAAACTAATGCCCCTTATGGTCTTGCTAAAAAGATGCTTCTGGTTCAATCACAGGCTTATCGTCAACAATATGGGTTCAATTCTATCTGTCTTTTCCCTGTTAACCTTTATGGACCAAAGGATAATTTTGACCCTGGCTCGTCTCATGTTATCCCTGCTTTGATTAAAAAGTGTGTGGATGCTATTGAAGAAGGCAAAGATGAGATAGTTGTATGGGGGACGGGGATACCCACTCGTGAATTTTTATATGTAGAAGATGCTGCAGAATCAATAATACTTGCTACGGAAAGATATAACAAATCTGACCCTATAAACATAGGTGCAGGTTTTGAAATAACAATAAAAAATTTGGTTGAATTAATTGTAAAACTAACCGGATTCAAAGGAAAAATAGTTTGGGATACCTCAAAACCCAATGGCCAGCCAAGAAGGATGCTGGATACATCCAGAGCAGTGAAGGAATTCGGGTTTAAGGCGAGGACAGGGTTTGAAGAAGGGTTGAGAAAGACGATTGAGTGGTACAGGGAGAGTAGAGAGTTAATGAGTGATTTAAAAGGGAGATAGTGATGAGAAATGTCAAGAATCGAGATTTGATCCACTACCCCACTAACCCCATTCCAACGTTTCTATTCCAATTTTCCATAGCTCGCCGTCGATAATCATGAGATTTAAATTTCTAAGGGGGTTTTGATGTGAAAATATTAGTTACTGGAGGAGCAGGTTACATAGGTTCGATTTTGGTTCCCCAATTATTGAAGGGGGGACACAATGTAATTGTCGTAGACAATTTTATGTATAATCAGGTATCATTATTGGATTGTTGTTGTCACTCCAATTTAACAATCATAAGAGGAGACGCTCGAGACAAACAACTGATTGTTGCCCAACTGAAACATACCGATGCGATCTTTCCGTTGGCCTGTCTTACGGGGGCTCCACCTTGCGAGAAAGACCCCATTGGCGCCCAGACAACGAATCATGATGCCATCAAAATGATCATTGACCTTCGAAGTAAGGATCAAATCATTATTTTTCCAACCACAAACAGTGGTTACGGGGTTGGACAAGACGGTATATACTGCAC
>WOUX01000039.1 GCA_009773075.1 bacterium
AGTTGTGCCGACATCCACACTTACTCCCTGTGTGGACACGTTTTTCATGTAAACGTGCACTTTGTTGCCATCCACTTTCTTAATTTCTGCTGGAGAGCCAAGAAGAGCCTTGAGGTCAGCTTCGGTGGACTGCCCGATAACCAAATTGCCATCATTAAACTGTGCTTGGGCCGCTTCAATTGTTCTCGGTGGCGGCTCGCCTTGCTTTCCAGTAAGCATATATTTGTAGCTCTCTATTACCGGCGCGCAACCTGCGATGAGGGCAACAAAGCCAACAAGTAGCAATGTTTTTACGATACTAAACTCCTTTCTCACGTTACCCGACGGTTCATGAACGGCCTCGTAGCTTCGTCGGCATTTCTTCGAGGCCCAACAATGTTATTAAGCGACAAAATGAGTGTAGCAAAAATAGGCTTTTTTGTAAAACATTCCCGCCAAATAGCACAATTTAACTCTCTTACTTCTCCTTATCTGCCAACTTCAAGAACGGTTTAAACAGGTCGATGGGAATAGGGAAAATGGTTGTTGAATTGTTTTCTGCGGCAATCTGGTTCAGGGTCTGAAGGTACCTAAGCTGAAGGGACATGGGTTGTGTTTCCATAAGGGCTGCCGCCTCAATCAGTTTCTGAGCGGCCTGGAACTCACCCTCGGCATTAATGATCTTTGCCCGCCGTTCCCTCTCTGCTTCCGCCTGTTTGGCTATGGCACGTTTCATCTCCTCAGGCAGGTCAATATGCTTGATTTCAACCAGCATGACCTTAATCCCCCAGGGATCGGTACTCCGGTCCAGGATTTCCTGCAGGCGCAGATTAATCTTTTCTCGTTCCGATAGAATTTCATCCAGTTCTACCTCCCCGCAGACACTCCTCAGGGTCGTCTGGGCAAGCTGAGAGGTCGCATAGAGGAAGTTCTCTACCTCGACGATAGCCTTATTGGAGTCCATGACCCGAAAATAGACAACAGCATTTACCTTCACCGACACGTTATCTTTGGTGATTACATCCTGGGGAGGGACATCCATAGTAACCAGCCTTAAACTGACCTTCTGCATCTTATCAACAATTGGGATCAAGAAGATCAGTCCAGGGCCTTTTGTGGCAATTATTCTGCCAAGGCGGAAGATAACCCCTCTTTCATACTCGTTTAGTACCCTGACAGCACTGCTCAGGATAATCACCAGAAACATAGCTAGTACAATCCATCCAATCATATAAAACCCCCTTCTTAAAGTGTTGAAAAACTAAGCTAATCTTTCTACCTTCATCCAAAGACTGTCCACCTTTAAAACTCTAACCTTTTCTCCCTCTGGAATAGCTTCATCACTATAGGCATTCCAATACTCTCCATGTATAAAAACCTTACCTTCCTGCAATATCTCTGTTTTTGCAGTCCCAATCTCCCCTACTAACCCTTCCATTCCGGTTGTGGGCTTGGAGAGATAAGCCCTGAATGCCAGGGTTGCAGAGAGGATAAACAGGGCTGAGGTGCCCAGAACTACAGGAATGAGCACAGCCCACGACACCCGTAAATACGGCACAGGGGATTCAAACAACATCAGAGAGCCTAAAAGCATAGACACTATACCCCCGATGGTTAAGAGCCCAAAACTCGTTACCTTAACTTCAACAATAAAAAGTATTATAGCCAGGACTATTAAGAGAATTCCAGCATAGTTTATAGGCAGGGTCTGAAAGGCAAAGAATGCCAGAATTAAACTAATAGCCCCAATTACCCCGGGAAAGATAACGCCGGGATGGGCCAGCTCAAAATACAATCCGAGAAACCCTATCATCATCAAGACATAGGCAATGTTAGGATTACTCAGTATGTTAAGTATATTATGACGGATACCCATGTTGATGAAGACAGGCTCTGCGTCTTTTGTATTCAACGTGAAAGTCCCCTTTGCAGTCTTAACCTTCTTCCCATTAATCTCCAAAAGAAGGGTTTTAATATCCGGGGCTATCAGGTCAATTACTTTTAGGTTTAATGCCTCCTTTTCAGTAACAGATACACTTTTCCTAACTGTCTCTTCTGCCCATTTGGCATTTCTACCCCTTTCTTCTGCAATGCTTTTGATATATGCCACAGCATCATTTACCACCTTTTTTTCCATTTCCTTATCTATCTTTTGGCCACCCATAGTGACAGGGTGAGCCGCTCCAATGTTTGTTCCTGGAGACATAGCGGCGATATTGCTCGCCATTGTTATCATTACCCCTGCTGATGCTGCCCTTGCACCACCTGGAGAAACATACACAATAATGGGAATGTCAGCATTCAACATATTCTTTACTATTTTACGCATTGAGAGGTCAAGACCACCCGGGGTATCAAGCTGGATTATTAAACATTCTGCCCCGTCCTTTGACGACCTTTCTATACTTTCTGCGATGAACTCTACAACTACCGGATTTATTATACTGTCTATTTTGGCAACATTCACATGAGGGTTTTTAGCTGAAGTAAAAGGGGTTAAGGATAGTAAAAAGACAAGAGGGGAGAATATTAACAATACAGTATAGCAAAATTTTCTATTGAACATGGTATTTGTATGTCTTAGATTAATTAGGAGGTTAATGATAGATACTCTTTCTGGATCATCTGCATATCTTCCCAGACAAACCGCTTGAAATTGGGGTTTCGGAGTAAGAAAGCAGGGTGATAGGTGGGAATGAGTTTAATCCTGTGATAACTATGGAATCTCCCCCTTAGTTTAGAGATTTTTTCGTCTGTTTTAAGCAGGGTTTGAGCAGCAAATGCACCCAGGGCACATATAATCTCAGGCCTTATTGCCTGGATCTGTTTGGTTAAGAATGGTTCACATGCCTTTATTTCATCCGGTTCGGGATTTCGATTCCCAGGTGGACGGCACTTGATTATATTGGCTATATAAACCTCTTCTCGGTTCAAATTTATTGCATTTATAATCCTTGTAAGTAACTGACCAGCCTTACCCACAAAGGGTTCTCCTTTTATATCTTCATCTCTTCCTGGCCCTTCTCCCACAATGAGCAATCTGGCATTTTTATTGCCTGTTCCGAAGACTATATTTCTTCTCCCTGAATGGAGTTTGCAGCGCTTACAATCTCCCAGTTCTTTTCTGATGGCTTCCAATGTTATCAGGCTGCCTGCCTTTGCCTCTCCGTATCCGGACAGGTCTTCATAAACTCCAACACCTGAGTTATCAATACTTAAGATACTGCGCTTAGTTACGCTGTCTCTCTTTTCAGGATTGGTTGGAAAACCTTCTACGCCTATATCCTTTTGGTAACTCAGATATTCCCTAAGGTCCAGTACTATTTCCCTAAAATCTTGAAGCAGGCTTTTTTGACCAGTCATCCTTTAACGCTTCCATTCAGACCTTTTTAATTTACCAGTCTTAATCTTCACAACCCTGTCAAGTATCTTTTCTGCCACCTCTTCTTTACTCATCAACGGCAGTTCCTCTATACTACCTTCTCTATCCAGTATCTTAACTATATTGGTATCGGACTCAAAACCTGCTCCTTCCATACATACATCATTGGCCACAATCAAGTCCAGGTTTTTGTTTTTTAGTTTACTTCTTGCATTATTTATTAAGTCTTCTGTTTCGGCAGCAAACCCCACATGGATTCTATCCCCCTTTTTCTTGCCGATCTCTGATAGTATGTCCGGAGTCTCTTCCAATTCCAATATAAGATTTGCCCTTTCCCGTTTTATCTTTTCTGAACAGACCTCTTTAGCCTTATAGTCACCTACCGCAGCCGTCTTAATCACGACAGTGGAATCCTCCAAACTGTCAAGGACAGCGGCTCTCATCTCTAAAACCGTCTTAACTGAAAAGAATTTTATGTTTTGAGGAACAGACAACATAGAGGGGCCGCTTATTAAAGTAACCTCAGCGCCTCTTCTCCTGGCAACCCTGGCTACTGCATATCCCATCTTTCCTGTAGAGCGGTTAGTGATGAACCTTATGGGATCAATAAACTCTGTGGTCGGACCGGCGGTAACCAGAACCCTTTCTCCTAAAAGATCCTTTTTAGATAGGACGGACTCCATCTCTTCAATAATATCATCAACCTCGGCTAACTTACCCAGACCCTCTGTTCCACAGGCAAGCTCTCCAGAAGCAGGCTCAACAAATTGGTAGCCAAAAGACTTCAGAGTATTGATGTTGCGTTGAACTACATGATTTTCGTACATATTGGTATTCATTGCAGGAGCGATTAACACAGGGGCCTTGGTTGCCATCACAGTTGTTGAGAGGAAGTCATCTGCTATGCCATTTGAGATCTTTCCAATAATATTAGCAGTTGCCGGTGCAATTACAAAAATATCCGCCCATTGCGCTATAGCTATGTGTCCGATCTTCGAATCTTCTGGAAGGTCAAATAATCCTGTGATTACTCTATTGCCGGAGAGTGTCTGAAAAGTCAAAGGGGCAACGAATTCCTGGGCGCTTTTAGTCATTATTACATTGATCTCGGCATTAAGATTTGCAAGCCTTCTTAGCAGTTCTACCGCCTTATATGCCGCTATACCCCCAGTAACACCCAGGACAATCTTTCTGGCTTTTAGCATGAAGTTCTCCTCCGAGCCCCCGGAATGCTTACTATTTGGGCGTTTCAACTTTTCCATGTAGAGGGCCGACTCTAACTTCAACTATAGTATTAAATGCCCTGTCGTATAAAGTGATTAAACAGCTCTTATCTTCTTTTTGAAAGTTCAGGATATAGCTTTTATACTTGAAGCTGTTTATAAAGACCCAGTTGTTTTTCTTCATATTCTCATGGAAGAACACTACCAGGGAAGAAACGTCGATACGCCCCTTGAATACAAGGATCCCGGTTTTGAATTTGGATGTTTCGTAAATAAACGACCCCTCTTTATCCAGTGTAAGCTCCGGGGGAATAGATATATCCTCAAAATCATAATATACTGGCAGAGGCTGGGTCTTTAAAAGCTTTACATCGGTAGCCTCACCTGATGAACTCACATCTTTAAGGATAGTACCGCAACCTGGGAGCAGGGTCAGGCTGACAATCATTATAATTGCTGATATCGGAAGAGATAATTTACCTGTTATTAAATTATTTGAAACATTTAAAAATTTGATTCCTTTTTTATCCATATAATCCTCCTCTTTTAACATAGCTTTTTACCCTATGTTAAAGTAGCATGTATTTGTTGGCTTGTCAAAGAAAAACAATCCCCCACTGCAAATCAGACACCGGACTCAAGACATTAGACACCAGACTTTTCTCCCCTAAGTCTAGCCAAAGATATTTGAATTTTGGCATCCCCTTCCGGTAATACTTAAATTCTAATCACCAACTCCTTACCCATTCGGAAACGCTCTTTATCCCCTCGATGGTTTTCAATTCTTTCTTTATCCTTTCCCTTTTCCCTTTGTCGAACACACCTGAAGTGAGCACATCAAACTTGTTATCCATCTCCTCTCCGGTCAAAGGATTATGGCTGAATCCTTTACACGTGGAAGCAACCTCATATTCTTTCCCGTTTTTCAAACGGACCTTCAGGGGGGATTTAAATATGCCATCCTCCATAAAGATCTTGTCCAATTCCCTATCTCTTTCTATCTTCACCTTATCCGCCAGATCAAGCATCCTGGTGTCTGTAAGTCTTTTTTCAGATAGCTGCTCCTTAGGATTTAAAAGATGGCCGTCAGCAATCACCGTGGCCAGGATGAAAGGGAGGCTCCACTGGGATATAGTCAGATTCTTTGGTTTGATCTTCACTTCCCTGGGGACACCCAAAAAGAGGGCAAAATGTGGGACATAGGCCGTTATCTCATATACGTCCTCTGCTTCGAATCCATGTTCCTTTATAAGTTTGAGTATCCCATCTGTGTATCCCTGGTTATAGTGACAGCATCCGTAATATTTGAAGGCCATCTCCTTGATATTCCATGTTTCTCCAAGACCGTCTACGAGGTCGTCCTGGAAGGTCATGTCTCCTGCGAGGGCGTTGATAACCCCAAACCGTCCTTTACTATCCCATTGTCCCTCAAATATGGCATGAGGGGCAACAAACCCTTTTTTTGCCATAAGGGCATTTAATATCCCGTTGTGGGATGCCCTTGCTGAGTTCCATCTGTAAGTCCAGTTCCCGTCAACAAGATAATCGATGGTGGCTGCCCCCATAGACCCACCTGCCAGACCAATGGCATTGGTCATCTCCTCCTGATTCAGATTGAAAAGCTTGCCGGAGGCCACCACGGCGCCAAAGGGAGGAAATATGGAGTTCGCCTCAAAGCCCCTGGCAGCAGTGAAACTCTGGGGTCTTCTATTCATGGCAGATGCGACCCTGGTTATAACCTCATAGCCCGCCACAACCGAGGTTATAAGGTCTTTCCCTGCCGTATTCTCCCGCTCAGCCACGGCCAATGCCGAAGCTATTACACTGCAACTGGGATGGAGTTCAACCCGGGGATAGGTATCACTCAGGTCATAGCTCAATGCCATAACCGCATTTACCATGGCCGCATTGCTACACGGCACCAGGTCCTTGTGTGCCAGAATAGTGGATTCCTCCCTTCCTCCAGCCTCTCTCACTATCTCCAGAAGGGCTTTACTCCAGGGAGACTCTGCACCATATAGGGTTATACATACCCAATCGTAGATGCAGAGTTTAGCCTTTTCAACCACATCCACCGGAATATCCTGGTATTTTAAATCAACAACCCATTTTGCCAACCTCTCTGCATAGTACATAACAAAAACCCTCCTTATCCCTTATTTTCCTTTCCATACCGGCTTTCGCTTCTCTTTAAAGGCGGTCATGCCTTCAATAGAATCCTCAGAACTGGCCAATATAGCCAGTGCATCACCAGCATCGGCTATTCCAGCCCTGAATTCCATGGTTAATCCACGATAGAAGGCGTCCCGATTCACCTTCATTACCAGGGGTGATTTCGACGCAAAATTACGGGCAAATTTCATAACTTCCCCTTCCAGCTTTTCATGGGGAACCGCGTGATTTATCAAACCGATCTCTGCCGCAGTTTTTGCTGAAATAGTGTCCCCAGTAAAGGTCAGCTCAAATGCCTTATGTTTACCAACCAGACGGGGTAATAAAATAAGATGCATTGCTGGAACCAGGCCTACGTTAATTTCGGGATAGCCAATAATTGCTCTCTCTGAAGCGATTAACATATCACATGAAAAAGCAATGGAGCAACCAGCTGCAAGAGTGGGGCCATTAAGAGCAGCAATAACCGGTTTGCCCATTTTGTAAAGAATCTCGGTCATTTCAAGATAAAAGGTCTCTATAAATCTTCTGAATTCCAAAGGCGATTTACCACGATATGCCACCAGGTCCAGCCCTGCACTAAAAGCAGTGCCCGCCCCAGTGACAATAATTGCCCTCACAGAATCGTCTTTCCGGGCTTTTTCGTAAGCGGCATTAAGCTCAGTAATTAACTGATGGTTAATGGCATTGCGCACTTCGGGAC
>WOUX01000040.1 GCA_009773075.1 bacterium
TACTGGCAGGCTCGACAGGCAAAACTGGGGCAGCGGTTTTGACCTGCCAGGGAGCTATGCGGGCAGGGGCAGGGCTTGTTACTCTGGGCATCCCGGAAAGTCTTAATCCCATAGTGGAGATTAAGCTGACAGAGGTAATGACCGAACCTCTGCCGGAGAGTCCCCCTGGATTTTTGGGTACCCTGGCCATTGAAAAGATTATAGCATTAACGGAGAAGAAGAACGCATTGGCTTTAGGGCCAGGAGTGTCTACAAATGATGGAACGGTGGAACTTGTCCATAGGGTTGTTAAAGAAGTCAATATCCCGGTTGTAATTGATGCTGATGGTCTAAATGCCCTGGCCAGAGATGTAAATATCCTGAAAGAAGCAAGGGCACCTATTGTTTTGACCCCTCATCCCGGAGAGATGGCAAGGTTAATGAATGCCTCAGCAGCAGAAATCCAGAATGATAGAATAGAAATCTCCCGTAGATTTGCCCAAGAATACAATGTCTATCTGGTTTTAAAAGGATTTAGAACTATCATAGCCGATCCCTATGGAAATATCTGGATCAATCCCACAGGAAATCCAGGGATGGCTACCGCCGGTATGGGGGATGTCTTGACCGGTATGCTCTCAAGCTTTATTGCCCAGGGGTTTGGTATAATGGATGCTGCTAAATTAGCCGTCTTTTCCCATGGACTGGCAGGGGATAGTATTGCCTCTGAAAGGGGAGAGATAGGTTTGCTTGCCACAGACGTTATAGAAAGAATACCTGTGGTTTTAAATGAGTTGAGAAATCGGTAGTGTCCGTTGTCCGTTGAAAGGAATTGATAAGTCAATAAATTCATGACAGGCAAGGAAGAAGAGTGGAATATGTTAAGGAAAGGCGAATCAAAACAACACTAAAAACCCCACAAGCCACCCTTGAATTTGGAGAGCTTTTGGGCAAATATCTGATGGCAGGTGATGTTGTAGCATTGATTGGGGATTTAGGGATAGGGAAAACCCAGTTAGTCAAAGGGCTGGCACGAGGAGTAGGTGTCCCTGAAGAATACTGCATAACCAGTCCAACTTACACCATAGTCAATGAATACCAGGGCAGGATTCCCCTCTATCATTTTGATCTTTACCGGCTGGAAGGCAATTCGGATATGGAGAACCTTGGATATGAAGAGTACTTTGAAGGAAAGGGGGTTGCTGTAATTGAGTGGGCAGAGAAAATAACCCATCTGTTGCCTGAGAATCGTATGGAAATACGTATTGGCCATTTAGAAAATGATTTTAGAGAGTTTGAGATCATTGGGTTTGGAGATCATTATAGCAAGATTGTCGATGAGGTGGTACGCTTTTTACCGTAGAACTTCTATTTGAAGTCCGAGAGAATAAATGAGTGTAGGAGGAGAGGAAAGATGAATATTTTAGATGAAGCCATAAAGAAGGGACAGAGCACACTCTCAGAGTATGAGTCGAAAAAGTTTTTAGCTTCTTATGGTATTCCAATTACAAAAGAGAGATTGGCAAAGACGAAGGAAGAGGCAATCCATGCGGCAAAAGAGATAGGGTTTCCTGTAGTATTAAAGGGCTGTGCTCCGGAAATAACACATAAGACAGAGCTCAATGTAGTTGAGCTTGACTTAAGAGACGATATATCTGTTGCTGATGCCTATGACAGATGACAGGATTGTCAACCATAAGGATGTTTCCATGGATGGTGTTTTAGTTCAGGAAATGATCAAAGGCGATAGGGAACTGGTTATCGGTTTAACGCGTGATCCTCAGTTTGGTCCCTGTGTAATGTTTGGTTTGGGGGGGATATTCACAGAGATTTTAAATGATGTTTCCTTTCGTATAGCGCCTTTAGAGAACAGGGATGCTCTGGAGATGGCAAGGGAGATTAGGGGGCATAAGATTCTGGATGCCTTTCGTGGCAAGCCCCCTGTTAATATGGATATCCTATGCCAGGCATTAATATCCATAGGTAACATCGGAGTAGAATTTGAACAGATTAAGGAAATAGATATAAATCCCTTAATAATAAACGGTGACAAACCAGTTGCTGTGGATGCTTTAGTTGTACTAAATAATTCACACCTAAATATATAAAGAGGTTGTTTAGGCTGTAAGCTGTAGACTATAGGCTGTAGGCTGTTAGGCTACAGCCTACAGCCTAACAGTCTGCAGGCTAACATTTTAGATTCGAAAGGACTGATTGGATCATATGAAGAGCAAGATAATGACAATGAGTAAAGCAATCAAAGAATTTGTTAGAGATGGTGATGTAGTTTACCTGGGAGGTTTTATTCAACACGAGCCATATGCCGCTATACACGAGATCATAAGACAGAGAAAAAAGGGATTAACAGGATCAAGTTGTGCGGGTATGATAGCACTGGATCAGCTTATAGGGGCAGGGTGTTTAGATAGGGTAATTACCACTTATACCTGGAACCCGCTGCCTAAGCCGGCTCATGCATTTAGAAGATGTTTAGAAAAGGGAATCCCTCACGATGTTAAGATAGAAGAATACTCTATTCTTGCCCTTACCCTGTCTTACTTTGCTGGGGCACTTGATTTGCCGTTCGTTGGAACAAAGACCCTAATGGGTTCTGATTTGGCCAAAAACTCTAGTTTCCTTGGTGAGAATAAGCTTAAGATAATAGAGTCTCCATTTAACGGAGAGAAGGTATGCTTGATACCGCCCTTGAAACACGATATAGGTATAATGCAGGTTCAGAGGGCCGACAGTATTGGCAATGCACAAGCCTGGGGAATAATGGGGGACAGTAAGTATGGCATAAACTCCTGTTCAAGAGTGATTATATGTGCTGAAGAGATTGTGGATACTGAAGTCATCAAAAGAGACCCTGGCCGTACTATAATCCCTGGTTTCAAGGTAAGCGCTGTGGTTGAAGAACCATGGGGGAGTCATCCGTCTTATGTTACCGGCTGCTATGATATGGATTGGAAGTACTTCTCTTTTTATGACAAAGCCACAGAGACACTAGACGGGTTCGAAAATTATCTTAAAGAATGGGTTTATGGTGTTAAAGACAGAAGTGAATATATAAAAAAGATTGGCAAGAAAAATCTTGATGCTCTAAAACCGAAGCCGTGGAGTGGTAATCCAGTTGACTATGGATACTGTGCTCAATATCAGGAGGATTATATCTTATGAAATATTCAACAGACTATTCACCCATTGAGATGATGATAATAGCTGGATCGAGAGAGATAGAAAACGGTCAGATATTGATTGTAGGTACTCAGTGGCCTATCATTACCACGCTATTCGCCAAGAAGACCCATGCCCCGGATATTACTATCTGTTACGAAGGTGGAGTTGTCCTGGAATCTATTCCAGACAGGATTCCTCTCTTTACGGGTGATCCATGCATAGCATCCAATTCAGTATTGCTGAATGATTCTTTGGATACCCTTGGAATGATACTCCATGCCGGGTATCCTGATATAGCCTTCCTTCCTGGAGCGAATGTAGATAGATATGGTAATATCAATACAACCTGCTTTGGAGATTATTCAAGACCAAAATTTCGCCTCGGTGGCAGTGGTGGTGCGTGTGATTTTGGGAGTCTGGCAAAAAGGGTTATAACGATGCTTGAACACGAGAGGCAGAGATTTCCTGAAAGGGTAGATTTTATAACAACACCAGGGTATCTGGATGGATCAGATTCAAGGGAAAGGGTAGGCTTGAGACCTGGTACAGGCCCTGGTGCGGTTATAACCACACTGGGCATTTTTAGGTTCCACAAGGATACCAGGGAGATGTATGTAGATACCTATTATCCAGGGGGGAGTATAGAGGAAGTGAAAAAGGGTTTTCAATGGGATATAAGGGTGTCCGAGAACATAAAAGTGGCTGATCCCCCAACAGAAGAAGAGATAAGGATATTGAGGGCTGAGATAGACCCCTTTGGGATGTATTTAAAAAATAACAAGGCAAAAACAATCTCCACCCTTTGAGACCACTGCGCTGTCATAACCACTCTAAATCCTTTAAGAAAGTGATAACATATTGAGATTGCACAATAATTTAGTTTGAGTAAAGATTGTGCAAACAGGTAAAAACCTATAATCTTTTAGGCTTCCATGCTACTATTTCACAGGGTTATAAACAGGTTATCCACAAAAGATGTTGAAAGGTGGAAGGGGTAGGAGTGGGGACCTCGGCATTCATTTTCTTCAATCGCTAGTCTGTTTTCCTGTCTTTTTCACCATAGCCTTCTTTATTCTCGGCTGCTTTCAGATATTCTTCCTTCTCTTTCGGACTCACAGAAGTTTGCCTTTCTCCATTATGGGTTAATTCATCCTGCCTGCGAATCCTACGATGTTTATTTAAGATATCAATAATCTCGATAGAGAGGGGAATGTCTTCTTCATTAATATCCTTTAATGTCTTTAAGAATACGTGTTTTTTCTCGCTTTTCGCAATCTCTTTTAAATCCTCAGGCAATAGTTTTAATAACGCCGCTGTTCCTTCTTCTAAAAAGAAATAACTCAATGGAACAGACAGGGCATCGCTAATCCTCTTCAGTACTCCGATTGATGGAGACTGTCTGTCCCTTTCGATCTTTCCGATGTAGGTATAATCAACCTTGCCGCTTACCTTTAACGCAAGCTCTCTCTGAGTAAGCCCCCTTTCTTTTCTTATCTTTTTTAATCTCTTGCCTATCTCGGTTTTCAATTCAACCTCCTTAAATTGTTAAGAATTCTATCTCGTTTTTTGGAGATAGTCAATAGATAATGTTCGTAACTATTCAGGTTGTCAGGTTCACAGTTCACGGTTGGTTGCTCCAACCTTGAACCGTGAACCTTGGAACTTTGAACCTGAGTAGTTACTAAATATGATAAATAATCTCTTTTGTGTTGACAAAATAGAATATATGTCATATTTTATATTATTGTAAATGCTCAGGTGGATAGGCTGTAGGCAGTTAGCCTGTAGGAGGAAAATGAGTTGGATGTTCCCGAATGCGACTCGAAAATGGTGGAGACCGAGAAGGTTCTGGGCGCCTTGGTTCGGTCAATGCGTGACTAACAGCCTTCAGTCTACAGCCTAAAATGCTCAGATGGTGCAATAGATGGAAAAGATAGAGATTCTAAAAAAAGTTTGCAGGTTGAAGATATTCAGAAACCTCTCCACCGATGAACTGAAGCTGTATATCCTTCTCTTAACATCTGCCCAGGGACTAAATAAAGAGGAACAGATCGATCTGGAAATTATCAGAAGGGTATTTGGAGAGCTTTTCACTATCGAACAGTTAAAAGAAATGGGGTTTAGCCTGAAGAAACATAAATTGGCCAATTTATCATTGTCTTGCCTGGAAGAGGATAAAGATCGTTACCCATCAGATAACAGTGGTCAAAATGTTAAGTTATCCTTTGAGCTATATGATGCCCCTTATAAATCTGGATGATTTAGGAGTTTGACCATAGAATTGGATTGAGAAGCACGGATTACAACAAACAGCGGTAGCTACTTGCTTGGAGGTGGTAAAGATGGAGACCAGAGAAGACACAGAAGAAGAGCAACAAGAAGAGGGCGTCAGGTCTTTAACCTTAAAGGGAGAAGATGGTCTTTGGTTAGACAGGGGGCATGAGGTCATCTTCAGGTTTCCTGCCGGTAAAAGGGAGCACATTTCTTCTCTACTAAAAGAAGCTCATTTTAATGATGTCAGAATTACAGAAATAGAGGGAGGAGAGTTGCTTCTGGCTTATTGTAGATACGTTGGAGATATTAAGGAATTAGATAAAAGACTTCAAGAGTTAAAGAGCAGGGCGTTATTGACTATAGGCGAGGAAAGGGATAGCGGTCTCTTTGATTTCTTTATGCATTTTGAGGATACTGCCCCTTTCAGGGCATTGAACCCGCCTGAGCCCGAAAGGAATCAAAGAAGATATTTCTTTATCTTCCTCTCTGTTTTCTTATTCATCTGCGTCTTGTTCGGATGGAAGACCCTGCTTCCCAGACTTGTATCGAAGGTAGAAACAGATGCAAAAGATTATGTTAGATTAGAAAAGCCGCCCACAACTTATTCCCAATGGAACAGGGTTATCTTCCCTGAATTTCAACCTGCCTGGCTTAAGATTAAAAGAGATTACAACCTGGAAGATCGGGAGATGATAGAGCTTTTTAAGCTCATTAAGGACATGCCGAGTTATAAAACCAGTAGGGGGCAGTGTTTAAATGACCTTACGATATATCCTGAGATAGTCGATCGAGCCTTAGGTTTGATTGTCTTAAAAAATGTTAAAGACATAGAAGAATTAAAGGAACTGTTCCATGATCTGGAATTAAAGTTCGCTTATAGCCAATCATTCCCGGATGAGGAAGGTGGGAAATATGTAAATATACTTGATGGAAGGCAGTTCGGAAACATGGTCATCCTCGCGTTCTATGGAGATGCCCTTTTAGCCCATGAGGATTTTACAAATAGGCTCATTACTAAGATACGAGGGGCAATGGGAAAATAAATTTAACTCCCCTTTCCTTCTCCCTATCCCTTCTTTTTTGCTTCATCCCAGAGTTTATCCATCTCTTCCAGTGTCGCATCCCTTATTTCTTTATCCTTTTTTTTCAACGACATTTCAATATCTTTAAAGCGCATTATAAACTTACCGATAGTCTTTCTTAATGCCTCCTCAGGGTTGATCTCTAAGAATCTACCCAGATTTACTACTGAGAACAGAATGTCTCCCAATTCATCCTCCATCCTCTCTTCGTTCTTATCTTTTAAGGTTTCTCTAAACTCCTCTATCTCTTCTTTAATCTTGTCAAAGACCCCTTCCACGTTATTCCAGTCAAAACCAATATGGGCAGCTCTTTTTGTGATCCTGAAAGCCCTCAGAAGGGAAGGGAGAGCGGGAGGGATAGAGTCCAAGATAGAGCAGCCTTCTTCTTTCCCTTTCTCCTCTTCCTTTATTCTCCACCATATCTTTTTGACTTCTCCGCTGTCTTTTGCATTTTCGTTATGAAACACATGAGGATGACGACGGATCATCTTTTCTCTTGCAGAGTTAATCACATCAAATATATTGAAACCTCCCTCTTCTTCTGAAATCTCTGCGAGAAAAATGATTTGGAAAAGGATATCCCCCAGTTCTTCCTTTATCTTTTCATCTGATCTTCTCTCAATTGCGTCCAATACTTCGTAGCATTCTTCTATTAGATACCATTTCAATTTGTCTCTAGTCTGCTCTCTATCCCAGGGGCATCCCTCTGTCCCCCTCAATCTTTTCATTATTTGGAGCAGGTTTTCAAAATCTTTCAAGTTGGTGTGCTGCAAAATTGTCTCCTTCAGGGAAGTTATTGCGAGAGCTTTGAAAAGGGGGGCTTCTTCAAAGCTCTAGGCAGGTTGTGCACAGTTCTCACGTATTATAAACAACGAGAAAACAGGATAGAGGAACTCTACTTTTTTTGCAAGGCAAAAAAAGGATCTATATGTTAGTAAAACATTGAGTTGAACCACGATTATAGAAGAAGGGAAGGGGTTAAAGAAAAAGTTTTGCAATCGAACATTGATAGTGGTAATATTACATTAGGTAATCCATAATAACTGGAGAAAGAATTTTTTGAGAAGTGAAATCAAAGAAGATACGTTAAAACTGAATTTTGATGACAATAACCTGCTCAGGACCCTTTTTGGTGAGCATAACAAAAACCTGAGATACATCGGAAAGACCTTAGGAGTAAAGATTAATGTAAAAGGCAATGAGATAAGTATCAATGGCGCTTGTTTTGATGTAAAGATTGCAGAAAAAGTCCTGGTTGAACTCTATTCATTACTGGAGTCAGGTTACCCAATATATCCAAATGACGTTGATTATGCAGTAAGGATTGTAAGTAACGATAGTTCGGCAAATCTCAAACATATATTTCTGGATACTGTTTATATATCTTCCAGAAAGAGGCCGATAACCCCAAAGAGTTTATGCCAAAAAGAATATATTGATGCTATAAGGAATTTTGACATCGTTTTTGGGATAGGCCCAGCCGGGACAGGCAAGACTTACCTGGCAATGGCCCTGGCAATATCCTTTTTGATGAAGAAGGAAGTTGATCGGATTATCCTTGCCAGACCTGCTGTTGAAGCAGGTGAAAAACTGGGCTTTTTACCCGGGGATTTATACGAAAAGGTAAATCCCTATCTTAGACCTCTGTACGACGCCCTCTATGACATGATTGACTTTGAAAAAGCCTCCGGCTTAGTACAAAGAGGAATTATCGAAGTTGCTCCTCTAGCCTTTATGAGAGGACGCACCTTAAACGATTCTTTTGTCATCCTGGATGAAGCCCAGAATACAACTTCTGAACAGATGAAGATGTTTTTGACTAGATTGGGTTATAGTTCAAAGGCTGTTATTACAGGAGATGTTACCCAAATTGATTTGTCTGCGGGGAAAACATCTGGGTTAATAGAAGCCCAAAAGATCCTTAAAGGGATTGAAGGAATAAACTTTACATATTTTTCAGAAAAGGATGTAATAAGACACCGTTTAGTTCAAGACGTTATTAGGGCATATGAACGCTATGAGAGATCTAGAGATAGTGTGTAATATGTTAACTAATGACTATTAAGGGAACCACAGTGGCATCTACAAACGGAGAGAAAAAAAAGATATCGGAATTGCTTATTTCATCTTTTAGGATATCTAGTTTTGAAATATTTAAGAACCCTTTATTTCAAAGATGGTTGATGGCTATCTTATTGGGTGTATTTGTAACTTTTTTCCTGTATCCAAACGCTGAGTTACCTTCCATACACTATGAACCAGGTGATATTGCCTCAAAAAACATAAAATCTCCCCAGGATCTCCTTATTGAGGATAAAGAATCAACAGACCAGAGGGTTAAAGAAGCAGAAAAAGGCATAATTGTAGTTTATGACTTTGATCCAAATATGTCTGGTGAGATTCGAACAAGACTGGCCTCTTCTTTTACCTTGATGAGGGATTTCTATAAAGAGATCGAGAAGAAGATTAGAACGAACGATACGGTTAAAACAACGAAACTCAACTTAGCCCCTTTCAGGGACCAGATTAATGCCAAGAGGGATGAATTTCAGAAGACATTGGTAGACATTAACGATGAGGAATTTGGGGTATTGGAAAGGTATCGGTTTAACAAGAGCATAGAAAGATATGTACGTATACTGATAAGTACACCATTAGAGAGGGAGATAGTTGGCAATAAGAAACTTCTGTATCAAGAAAAGGACAGTGGAATTATTATAAGGAATATCGAGACGAAAGAGGAGGCAAAGGCAAAGGATTTATTGTCAATAATGGATCTAAAAGACGCTAAAAAAGCCATTGAGGTAAATTCAAATAAGATTCTAGGTGATTTAGAGGGTTCATTAAGAAAAACTGTAATAACAATCTCTCAAAGGCTGATAGAGCCTAACTTAACCTTTAACAAGAATGAGACAGCACGTAGAAAGAGCATAATAAGAGNNCCATTTTTTATCAGGTTAAAAAGGGAGAAATAATAGTACGAGAAGGAGAAAGGATAAAGAATGAACACCTGGTCAAACTGAAGGTATTTCAGAGAGCAAAGAAGTATGACAATTTAGTATTAACATCCCTTGGGATTATTCTTTTGGTGGTTTTGCTCTGTTATATCCTGTATAATTTCTCACTCAAGAGTTTTAAAGGGATTCCAATTAATAACAGGGACCTTTTTTTATTAACTATAACCATGGGGATGGTTGTTTTATTTGTAAAACTTGCCATCCTGATCTGTGAAGCTGTAAGCAACAGCTTCCCTCTTCTACCTCTTGATTCCTGCCTCTATGTGATTCCTATAGCCTCTGGGGCAATGCTTATAAGTGTTTTATTAAATGTTAGAGTTGCTTTGATCTTTTCTATTATGATATCAATCTTATCCGGGATACTATTCGAAAATAGACTGGAATTTTTTATATATTCCCTTTTCGGCAGTATCATAGCTGCTCATGGTGTAATCCTCACCAAGTTCAGAACAACTCTGATAAAGGCCGGTGCTATAGTTGGTCTGACAAATGTGTTAACCATATTTTCTATTAATATGATTAAAGGTTCCCTATTTACCTTTGCGACAGTTTTTGACATTGCTTTTGGCTTTCTGGGTGGGCTTCTTGTTGGATTTATAGTAATTGGAACTACGCCTTTATTTGAAGCACTCTTTGGTTATACGACAGATATTAAATTGCTTGAACTGGCAAATCTTGACAGTCCTAAACTGAGAGAACTAATAGTACGGGCCCCGGGCACTTATCACCATAGTATAATTGTGGGAACACTGGCTGAGGCAACGGCAGAGGCTATTAATGCAAACCCGCTTCTTGCCAGGGTAAGCGCTTACTACCATGATATTGGAAAGATAAAGAAACCATTATACTTTATAGAAAACCAAATAGGCACTGAGAATAAACACGAAAAGTTGGCTCCAAGTATGAGCAGTCTGATTTTGCTGTCCCATGTTAAAGATGGGGTGGAAATGGCCAGGGAGAGCAGGCTTGGACAACCGATAATAGACATTATAGGACAACATCATGGGACCAGCCTTATTAACTTCTTTTATCAAAAGGCCAAAAATAAAGAGAATCCAGAGCTTTATCCGGTAGATGAAAAGGATTACAGGTATCCAGGGCCCAAGCCCCAAACTAAGGAGGCAGGGCTTGTGTTGCTTGCCGATGCTGTAGAAGCTGCATCCAAGACCCTTCCCGACCCATCGCCATCCCGAATCCAGGGGATGGTTCATAGGATTATCAACAATATATTTGCAGATGGGCAGCTAAACGAATGTGAGTTGACCCTGAAGGATTTGAATGAGATAGCTAAAAGTTTCAACAAGATACTAACGGGGATATTCCACCATAGGATAGACTATCCGGAGCCGGCTTATAAAGAAACTGAAGGAAAGAAGAAGCTCAATGATATTGATAAGAAATCAACAAAAGAAGATAGAAATAAGCGAGTCGAGGATAAGAAAAACGGCGAGAAAGATCTTAAAAGACTTGGAATGTCCTGATTGCGAAATAAGTATCCTTATGGTTGATGATGTCCGAATAGAAAAGATAAATAAACAGTATCTTGGAAGAAGCGGCCCAACTAATGTTATCTCTTTTCCTATGGCAGAGGGGGACTTCACTGGAATTAACCCCCATGTTTTAGGTGATGTGGTTATTTCAGTAGAAACTGCGAAACGCCAGGCTGAGGAAAGTGAAATTTCCTTAGAAGAGATGATAGATTTTTTCCTTATCCATGGTATTTTGCATCTTCTTGGCTATGACCATGAAAGGTCAGGTGCTGAGGCACAGGTTATGCGAGCAAAGGAAAAGGAACTCTTTGGCAAGATAATGCAGGAGTCAGAAGTCAGGAGTCAGAATAGAAGCAGTGTACCCCGTTAGAAGTAATCAGACTTCTAATAGAATATGGGGTCTGACCCGACATTTGGGTTATATTGCTATGGGTCTGACCCCGAATCCTGAAAGGAACTTAGCATGGAATCGGAACGTAAGATAAAGGTCTTAATTACAAAGGTTGGTCTGGATGGTCATGATAGGGGAGCAAAAGTTGTTTCATCCCTTCTTAAAGAGGCTGGGATGGAGGTTGTTTACTTAGGGATGTTTCAAACCCCTGAGAACGTAGTGAGGGCTGCTATAGAAGAAGATGTTGATGTCATTGGGTTGAGTTGCCTCTCTGGGGAACACATTACCTTCACTCCAAGGATAATGAAGTTGCTTAAAGAGAAAAGAATAGATGGTGTTTTATTTATAATTGGAGGGGTTATACCCCTGGAGGATATCCCTGTACTTAAAGATATGGGGGTAAATGAGGTATTTACAGCCGGGACATTGACTGGACCAATGATAGAGTATATTAAAGCTAATGTAACGTAACTATTCATGTAGGCACAAAGGCACAAAGAACAGGCTAATAGCCTGTAGCCTATAGGCTAATAGGCTAGAAAAGAGTAGTTACTAAAAATATAAAAAAGGAGTGGACATGGCGATGAAAGAGG